>NZ_JBEXCS010000009.1:0-170514 GCF_040605395.1 Streptomyces sp. NPDC005648
ACGTCGTCGGCGGTCTCGAAAGCTCGGTCGGCCGTCAGGAAGGGCAGGGGCACGACTGGTCCTCACTCAATCCATCTGCGGACAAACCCCGCAATCGAAGCAAGGCGTCCACCGGCAGTCCTCCACCTCCGTCTCGTCGAGGGCGTCCTGCCAGTCCTCCCAGAGCCAGTCCTTGTCGAGGCCCGAGTCGAGGTGGTCCCAGGGGAGGACCTCCTCGTACGTCTTCTCGCGGGTGGTGTACCAGTCGACGTCGACGCCGAACGCGGGAAGGACCTTGTCCGCGCAGCTCATCCAGCGGTCGTAGGAGAAGTGTTCGCGCCAGCCGTCGAAGCGGCCGCCGTCCTCGTAGACGGCGCGGATGACGGCGCCGATGCGGCGGTCGCCGCGCGAGAGGAGGCCCTCGACGATGCCCGGCTTGCCGTCGTGGTAGCGGAAGCCGATCGAGCGGCCGTACTTCTTGTCGCCGCGGATCTTGTCCCGGAGTTTTTCGAGACGCGCGTCCGTCTCCTCCGCGGAGAGCTGCGGGGCCCACTGGAAGGGGGTGTGCGGCTTGGGGACGAAACCGCCGATCGAGACCGTGCAGCGGATGTCGTTGGAGCGGGAGACCTCGCGGCCCTTGGCGATGACGTTCGCGGCCATGTCGGCGATCTGGAGGACGTCGTCGTCCGTCTCCGTGGGCAGGCCGCACATGAAGTACAGCTTCACCTGGCGCCAGCCGTTGCCGTAGGCCGTCGCGACGGTGCGGATGAGGTCCTCCTCCGACACCATCTTGTTGATGACCTTGCGCATGCGCTCCGAGCCGCCCTCCGGCGCGAAGGTCAGCCCCGACCGTCGTCCGTTGCGCGTCAGTTCGTTCGCCAGGTCCACATTGAAGGCGTCCACCCGGGTCGACGGGAGGGACAGGCCGATCTTGTCCTCCTCGTAGCGGTCCGCGAGGCCCTTGGCGATGTCGCCGATCTCCGAGTGGTCCGCGGACGACAGCGACAGCAGGCCCACCTCCTCGAAGCCCGTCGCCTTCAGGCCCTTCTCGACCATCTCGCCGATGCCCGTGATCGAGCGCTCACGCACCGGGCGGGTGATCATGCCGGCCTGGCAGAAGCGGCAGCCGCGGGTGCAGCCCCGGAAGATCTCGACCGACATGCGCTCGTGGACCGTCTCGGCGAGCGGCACCAGGGGCTGCTTCGGGTAGGGCCACTCGTCCAGGTCCATGACGGTGTGCTTGGACACCCGCCACGGCACCCCGCTGCGGTTCGGTACGACGCGGGCGATACGGCCGTCGGGGAGGTACTCGACGTCGTAGAACGCCGGGATGTACACCGAACCCGTCTTCGCGAGGCGCAGGAGGACCTCTTCGCGGCCACCCGGCCGGCCCTCCGCCTTCCACTCACGGATGATCTTCGTCATGTCCAGCACGGCCTGCTCGCCGTCGCCGATGATCGCCGCGTCGATGAAATCCGCGATCGGCTCGGGGTTGAAGGCGGCGTGGCCGCCCGCGAGGACGATGGGGTCGTCCAGGCCCCGCTCGCGCGACTCCAGTGGAATGCCCGCCAGGTCCAGCGCGGTGAGCATGTTGGTGTAGCCCAGTTCCGTGGAGAAGGACAGGCCGAACACGTCGAAGGCGCCGACCGGGCGGTGGCTGTCCACGGTGAACTGCGGGACGCCGTGCTCCCGCATCAGGGCCTCCAGGTCCGGCCACACGCTGTAGGTGCGCTCGGCGAGGACGCCCTCCTGCTCGTTCAGGACCTCGTAGAGGATCATGACACCCTGGTTGGGCAGGCCGACCTCGTACGCGTCCGGGTACATCAGCGCCCAGCGCACATCACAGGACTCCCACGGCTTGACCGTGGAGTTGAGCTCTCCGCCGACGTACTGGATCGGCTTCTGCACATGCGGGAGCAGTGCTTCGAGCTGCGGAAACACGGACTCTGCGGCCGCAGCGACTTCGGCAGGCATCTCGCGAACCTTCGTGGGAGGGGCTGACCGGACGAACCGGCCCGACAGGGGTGACCATCTAGACTAACGCGGCCGGACGGCTCCCCCGCACCCTCAGAGCTCCGCACCCTCCTTGATCGAGGTCCACACCTCGGGCACCTCCGCCTCCGCCTTCGCCGCCCGCTGCTCCTCGCGCCCGTACAGCACGCCGTAGGTGAACGCGCTCTCGCCCGCCGCGTGCGCCACGGCGGACAGCTCGCGCAGGGTCTGGCGGGCCATGACGCTGTCCTGGTGCTCGCCGATCAGGGTCTGCAGCGACTTCATGGACCTGACCATGGTTCTGGCCGGGCCGCCGAGGGCCGGTTCGGAGGCCTCGGCCGCGTACCGGGTCCGCTTGGCCTTCTTGCGGGCCTCGTGCAGCCCGAGGTCGCGGTCGGGTCCGGGCGGCTGCTCCAGGGCGCCCTCGACGAGCGTGGACACCTTCTCGAAGTCCTTGCGTACGGCCTTGGCGAGCACCTTGTCCGGCTCGCGGCGGGCCGCCTTCAGCAGCGGGGGGCCGGTGACCACGGCGTCCAGTGCGTCGAGCAGCCCCAGATACCGCTGGGAGTCGAGTACGCCGGTCAGCCGGGCGCGTGAGCCGTCGTGCACCGCCTTCGCCCAGATGTCCAGGCGTGCGTGGACGGGGCCGGAGACCAGGGTGCGGGGCAGTTCGTCGAGCGCGGCCGTCAGGCGTTCGGTCAGTACTTCCTTGTCGCGGCCGATGCCGAGCTCGCCGGCCAGCCATTTCAGCTCCACGGCGATCGGGTCGGTGACCTCCCGGTCGAGGATCTTGCCGAAGGAGCGGAAGGTGCTGCGCAGCCGGCGGGTGGCGACCCGCATGGCGTGGACGGAGTCCTCGGTGTCCAGGCGGACAGCCGGGTCGAGCGCGACGATCGCGTCCCGCTGGGCCCGGACGTACGCCAGGACATGGTCTCCGGCGGTGGCCGGCTCGCCCGTGTCGCCGTCCTTCGAGCGCGGCCGGCCGCCCTTGGTCTCCGCGAGCGCCCGCGCCAGCTTCGAGGCGGAGCCGGAGGGCCGTACGCCCGCCTTGCGCAGACGTTTCTCCGCCTTGTCGAGGAAGGACGGGTCGCCGCCGTCGGCGAGCTCCACCTCGATCTCGGTCCACTCGGCGGCACCCTCACCGCCGAACAGCCGCTCGGCCCGTACGGTGTCCAGGGCGACCTCGGCGAGCAGCCGGCCCTCGGTGTCGACGAGGTGGTGGACGCCCCGGGTGGTGGTCAGCCGGATGACGGGGACCAGTTGGCCCTCGCGGACCCGGGCGCGGACCAGTCCGGCGAGTTCGTCCGGGAGGGTGTCGGAGAGCGGGGCGTGGATCTCGTCGCGGACGCCCGGTCCGACCGGCAGTTTCAGATGCCAGCCGGCGTCGGAGCCCCCGGTGCGGCGGCGCAGCGTGATCGAGGCCGCGGCCAGGCGGAGATCGGAGGTGTCGTGGTAGGTGGCGTCGAGTTTCTCGGTGCCCTTGTCGAGGACGTCCGCGACGCCGGCCACTCCGGTCAGGTCGGGCAGTCCGCTGTCGTCGGACTCGTACTTACGCTCGATCTCGCGCTTTGTGTCCGCCATGAACTGAATCTAGTGGCTGACCGGTCCGGACGACAGTGCCCACATGAGGTGAACCCCGGGCAAACTCACGGCGGCCGCACGTCGTCCGGGGTTCGTTCCGTTTCTGTCTCAGGCCGACATGGGCCGCTGTACCTTGATCGATTGCAGCAGGCCCACCGCCACCCAGACGGCGAACATCGACGAGCCTCCGTACGACACGAACGGCAGGGGCAGGCCGGTGACCGGCATGATCCCGAGGGTCATGCCGATGTTCTCGAAGGCCTGGAAGGCGAACCAGGCGACGATGCCGGCGGCCACGATCGTGCCGTACAGCTCGGTGGAGTCGCGGGCGATACGGCAGGCCCGCCACAGGACCACGCCGAGCAGGAAGATGATCAGGCCCGCGCCGACGAAGCCCAGCTCCTCCCCCGCGACCGTGAAGACGAAGTCCGTCTGCTGCTCGGGGACGAACTGGCCGGTGGTCTGCGAGCCGTGGAAGAGCCCGGCACCGGTCAGCCCGCCCGAACCGATCGCGATCCGCGCCTGGTTGGTGTTGTAGCCGACGCCGGCCGGGTCGAGGCTGGGGTTGGCGAAGGCCGCGAACCGGGCGATCTGGTACTCGTCCAGGATGTGCAGCTGCCAGATCGCGATACAGCCGACGACACCGGCGGTGATCATGCCGAAGATCCAGCGGTTGGAGGCGCCGGAGGCGAGCAGCACGCCCAGGATGATGGTCACCAGGACCAGGACCGTGCCGAGGTCGGGCATGAGCAGCACGATCAGGATCGGTACGGCGGCCAGGCCGAGTGCCTGCAGGACCGTGCGGTGGTCGGGGTAGGGCCGGTCGCCCGCGTCCACCCGGGCCGACAGCAGCATCGCCATGCCCAGGATGATCGACACCTTGACGAACTCGGCGGGCTGGAGGGAGAAGCCGCCGCCGAAGACGATCCAGTTCCGGCTGCCGTTGATGGTCGCGCCGAGCGGGGTGAGGACCAGCAGCACCCCGAAGAGGGAGATGCCGTAGAGGATCGGCACGACGTTGCGCAGGGTGCGGTGGCCGAGCCAGATCGTGCCGATCATCAGGGCGAACCCGATGCCGGTGTTCATGATGTGCCGGATCAGGAAGTAGTACTGGTCGCCCTGGTTGATCTCCGTGCGGTTGCGGGTCGCGGAGTAGACGAGGAGCGAGCCGAGCCCGGACAGGGCGAGTGCCGACAGCAGCATCGGCCAGTCCAGGCGGCGGGTGAGCGAGTCGCGGGCGAACAGCCGCGTCCAGCCCGCCCGCTGCGGCCCGTATCCGGAGACGGAGAAGCTGTTGGCGCCGGTCATGTGAGCATCCTCCGGCTTCCCCTCTTCCGAGGCCGCCTGCGGGTGGTGCGGTTGGTGGCGGTCGGTGAGGCGGTGGTCGCGCCCGGCTGGTTCTGGTCCGGGGCGGTCGTGCCCTGTTCGGTGGCCTTCTCGGCGGCCTTGAGCAGATCCTCGGCCGGGTCCTTGGCGACCTTCGGGGAGGCGATCGTGCCGTCCGTCTGGATCTTCGGCAGGCCCTTCTGCGGGGTGGGCAGCAGCGCCTGCTTGTCGTCGATCGAGCCGTCGGGCTGGACGCCGTAGAGGGCGTTGTAGATGTTGCGGACGGCCTCACCGGAGGCGCCGGAGCCCGTACCGGCCTGGGCGATGGTCATGACGACCGTGTAGTCCTTGGAGTAGGTCGCGAGCCAGGAGGTGGTCTGCTTGCCGTAGACCTCGGCGGTACCGGTCTTGGCGTGCAGCTCGATCTTGTCCTGCGGCCAGCCGCCGAACTTCCAGGCGGCGGTACCGCTGGTGATGACGCCGGCGAGGGCCTTGTCCATGCCCGCGTGGGTGGCCCTGCTGATCGGGAGCTTGGCCCTGACCTTGGGCTTGATCTCCGTGACCGTCTTGCCGTCGGCGCTGACGATCGCCTTGCCGATGGTCGGGACGTACTCCGTGCCGCCGTTGGCGAGGGCCCCGTAGATCATGGCCTCCTGGATCGGGGTGACGAGGGTGTCGCCCTGGCCGATGGAGTAGTTGATCTCGTCGCCCTCGCGCATCTTGTTGCCCTCGAGGCAGTTCTCGTACGCGATCTTCTCGACGTACGAGCCGTCCTTCTTGCCGCTCTTGCACCAGGCGGTCTTGTTGGCCTTCCAGTAGCTCTCTTTCCACTGGCGGTCGGGGACGCGGCCGGTGACCTCGTTGGGCAGGTCGACGCCGGTCTCCTTGCCGAGGCCGAACTGGTGGGCGGTCTTGAAGAAGTAGTCCTTGGGCTCGCCCTTCTTCGGGTTGATGCCGCCGTCCCTCTTCCACTCGCGGTCGGCGAGGCCGTAGAAGACGGTGTCGCAGGAGACCTCCAGGGCGCGGCCCAGGGAGATCGGGCCGAAGTTCTCGCCCTCGAAGTTCTTGAAGACCTGGCCGCCGACGGAGTACGAGCTGGTGCAGGGGTAGCCGCCGTCCCATTCGTAGCCGGCCTCGACGGCGGCGGCCGTGGAGACCACCTTGAACGTCGAACCGGGCGCGGACTGACCCTGTATGGCCCTGTTGAGCAGCGGGTAGTCGGAGTTCTTGCCGGTGAGTGCCCTGTAGTCCTTGGCGGAGATGCCGCCCACCCATACGTTCGGGTCGTAGGTCGGGGCGGAGGCCATGGCGACGATACGGCCGGTCTTGGCCTCCATCACGACCACGGCACCGGAGTCGGCCTTGTAGTTCTCGCCGGTGATCTTGTCGAACTGGGTGCGGGCGACCTTCATCGCGTTGTCCAGCTGGTACTCGGCGACGCGCTGGACCCGGGAGTCGATGCTGGTGACCAGGTTCGAACCGGGCTGGGCCGCGTCGGACTTGGCCTTGCCGATGACGCGGCCCAGGTTGTCGACCTCGTAGCGGGTGACGCCCGCCTTGCCGCGCAGCTCCTTGTCGTACTGGCGCTCAAGGCCCGAGCGGCCGACCTGGTCGGAGCGCAGATACGGCGAGTCGGTGTCCTTGGCCTGCTGGATCTCGTCGTCGGTGACCGGGGAGAGGTAGCCGAGGACCTGGGCGGTGTTGGACTTGCCGGGGGCCGGGTAGCGGCGCACGGCCTCGGGCTCGGCGGTGATGCCGGGGAAGTCCTCGGAGCGCTCGCGGATCTGCAGGGCCTGGCGGGGGGTCGCCTCGTCGGTGATGGGGATCGGCTGGTAGGGCGAGCCGTTCCAGCAGGGCTGGGGGGTCTTGGCGTCGCAGAGGCGGACCTTCTGCATGACGTCGGCCGGCTTCATGCCGAGCACCCCGGCCAGCTTGGTGAGGACGGCCTTGCCGTCGTCCTTCATCTTCAGCAGGTCGGTGCGGGAGGCGGAGACCACGAGCCGGGTCTCGTTGTCCGCGAGGGGGACTCCGCGGGCGTCCAGGATCGAGCCGCGCACGGCGGGCTGGACGACCTGCTGGACGTGGTTGCCGGACGCCTCCTTCTGGTAGGCCGCGCCCTCACGGATCTGCAGGTACCACAGGCGGCCGCCGAGGGTGCCGAGCAGGGAGAGGACGAGGATCTGGATGACGACGAGGCGGATCTGGACGCGTGGCGTCCGTCCGGTCTCGGGAATGTTGGTCACTGTGGCTGCCTCCCCCTCTCAGTACGCGGATGTGCGTGCGCCTACGCATGATGAACGACGGGCCTGTGAGGCCCGGTTCCGCTCCCGGTGCCCCGTTCGAGTGAACTCCCGCCGATCGAACCGCCGTGCCCTCACAGCCGCTTGACCCCCTTGATGCGCCCCACCCGGGTCGTACGGGTCCGTGCCTTCGTCTTCAGGGAGCCGAGGCCGCCGCGCTGGCCGCCGATCTTGAGACCGGTGCCGTTGGAGATCCAGCCGGAGGAAATGTCGGTGGCCTTCTTGGCGGACGAGCCGGTCTCCGCGAGGGGGTCGTTCTCCGCGCGCCGGGCCAGCGCCATGATCCCGGGGACCACGAACGGGGCGAGCAGCAGGTCGTACAGGGCGGCCGTGAACAGCAGGCTGGCCAGGCCCACATGGCGGGCGGCGGTGTCGCCGACGAGGGCGCCGACACCGGCGTAGAGCAGGGTCGAGCCGATGGCGGCGGCGACCACGACGACCATGGGGCCGGTGGCCGACTTGAGTCTGCCGTTCTCCGGTTTGATCAGCCCGGCGAGATAGCCGATGACGCACAGGACGAGGGCGTAGCGGCCCGCCGCGTGGTCGGCCGGTGGCGCGAGGTCGGCGAGGAGACCGGCGCCGAAGCCCACGAGGGCGCCGCCGACATGGCCGTAGACCATGGCGAGGCCCAGGACGGTCAGCAGCAGCAAGTCGGGGACGGCGCCCGGGAGATGGAGCCGGGACAGGACGCTCACCTGGACCACCAGGGCGACGACGACCAGGGCCGAGGAGAGCAGGATCCGGTTGACACGCATGGGGGAACTCAGCTCCTACTGCTGCTGTTGCTGGCCGTCGACGGACGCGTTCGCGGACGGGGTGACCGTGACGGTGACCGTCGGCGTGGGAGTCGGCTTGGGCTTGGCGGGGAGCACGGTGTCGCGCGGGTCCTTCTTCGGGGCCTCGACGACGACGCCGACGATGTCGAGCTTGGTGAAGGCGACGTACGGCGTGACGTAGATGGTGCGGGTCAGGCCGCCCTCGGAGGGCTCGACACGGGAGACGACGCCGACCGGGACGCCCGGCACGAACGGTCTGTCGGCCTCGGAGCCGAAGGTGACCAGACGGTCGCCCTTCTTCACCTCCGCCTTGCCGTTGAGGAGTTCGACCCGCAGCGGCCGGTCGCCCTGGCCGGAGGCGAAGCCGAGCTCGTCGCTGGCCTCCATGCGGGTGCCGACGGTGAAGTCGGGGTCGTTGGCGAGCAGGACCGTGGAGGAGTCGGGGCCGACGGTGGTGACACGGCCGACCAGGCCGTCGCCGTTGAGCACCGTCATGTCCCGCTTGATGCCGTCGCTCGCGCCGACGTCGATGGTGATCGTCCAGGAGAAGCCCTGGGCCGCCCCTATGGCGATGACCTGGGCGCCCTTGATGCCGTACTGGCCCTCGCCGGCGATCTTCAGCATCTTGTCGAGCTGCTTGAGGCGGCTGGAGTTGCGGTCGTCGCTGCCGAGCCGCGCCTTGAGGGCCGCGTTCTCCTGCTCCAGCCGGGCGAGGCGGTCGTGCTTGGTGCCGGAGTCGCGGATCGCCGAGACGGCGTTGCCGACCGGGTCGACCGCCGACGACACGCCGTTCTCGATCGGGCCGAACACCGCGGCCGCCGCCTGGCGGGCACCGTCGACCGGTGAGTCCTCCCCGCCGCGGATGTCCACCGTGATCAGCGCGAACGCGACGGCGATCAGCAGCACCAGGAGCAGCCGGCTCTCTCGTGTGTCCCTCACGTGCGGCGGCCGTGCCCTTCCTCATAGGAGTGGGTAAGTGGAACGTACAGGTGTTGAGATGTGTGCCCGCGCGGATGCTTATGGGCGAGCTTATGCCTCTATATCAACGATCCGCCGCACGAGAGGAGATCATCTCGTACGGCGGAATCGAAGAGTTACGTCATCTGCGCGGCTGGGCGTCCAGCACCTGCTGAAGCGCCTCGAACTCCTCGACACACTTGCCGGAGCCGAGCGCCACGCTGTCCAGCGGGTCCTCGGCGATGTGGATGGGCATGCCGGTCTCACGGCGCAGCCGCTCGTCCAGACCGCGGAGCAGGGCGCCACCGCCGGTCAGAACGATTCCTCGGTCCATGATGTCGCCGGACAGCTCCGGCGGGCACTTGTCGAGGGTGGTCTTGACTGCGTCGACGATCGCGTTGACCGGTTCCTCGATCGCCTTGCGGACCTCGGCGGCCGAGATGACGACGGTCTTGGGCAGTCCGGAGACCAGGTCCCGGCCGCGGATTTCGGTGTGTTCGTCAGCGTCGAGGTCGTACGCCGAACCGATCGTGATCTTGATCTGTTCGGCCGTCCGCTCACCGAGGAGGAGGGAGTACTCCTTCTTGATGTGCTGGATGATCGCGTTGTCCAGTTCGTCGCCCGCGACGCGGATGGACTGGGCGGTGACGATGCCGCCGAGCGAGATGACCGCGACCTCCGTGGTGCCGCCGCCGATGTCCACCACCATGTTGCCCGTGGCCTCGTGGACCGGCAGACCGGAGCCGATGGCGGCCGCCATGGGCTCCTCGATGATGTGCACCTGGCGGGCGCCGGCCTGGGACGACGCCTCGATGACGGCACGGCGCTCGACGCCGGTGATGCCCGAGGGGACACACACGACGACGCGCGGCCTCGCGAGATACCGCCGCTTGTGGATCTTCAGGATGAAGTAGCGGAGCATCCGCTCGGTGATCTCGAAGTCGGCGATCACACCGTCCTTCAGCGGTCGCACGGCAACGATGTTGCCGGGCGTCCGCCCGATCATCTTCTTCGCCTCCGCCCCGACCGCCAGGATTCCACCGGTGTTCGTGTTGATCGCGACGACGGACGGCTCGTTGAGTACGATCCCGCGACCCCTGACGTACACCAGCGTGTTGGCGGTCCCGAGGTCGACAGCCATGTCACGGCCGATGAACGACATTGAGTTCCCCATCAGGATTCGTCTGGCCTTCCCGGGAGCTTTTGAGGGCTTGTCAGGTCGGCGGAGTGGGTGCTGTGACGTGAAGGGTTCCATCGTAATGGCGCCCGCACGGACACTGCGTAAGGGTCTCCGCCATTGTCAGCAGATGCTGGGTGGGTTCGCTTGGTGAGAGGGGCGTTCGGGGGTGCTCGTTCCCTCGATCGCCACGCATATGCCAGAAAGTTGTTACGCGCGGCCCGGGAAGAAGATCTTCACCTCGCGCTCGGCGGATTCCTCGGAGTCGGAGGCGTGGATCAGGTTCTCGCGGACGATGACGCCGTAGTCGCCGCGGATCGAGCCGGGCGCGGCGGCGATCGGGTCGGTCGGGCCGGCCAGCGCGCGCACACCCTCGATGACCCGCTCGCCCTCGACGATCAGCGCCACGACCGGACCGGAGGCCATGAACTCCACCAGCGGCTCGTAGAAGGGCTTGCCCTTGTGCTCGCCGTAGTGCTGCTCCAGCGTCTCCTGGTCCAGGGAGCGCAGCTCCAGCGCCGTGATCCGCCAGCCGGCCTTGCGCTCGATACGGCTGATGATCTCGCCGGTCAGGCCACGGCGGACCGCGTCGGGCTTGAGCAGGACGAGGGTGCGCTGGCTCACTGCGGGGCTCCTATTGATCATGGGTGGTGCGGGTGTGTTCGACGACACGCCCGAGGTTACAGGGCGTGTCCGGGCCCCTGTTACGCAGCGTCAGGTGTGGAGGAGCCGGCCTGCGCCGCGAATCTCGCCCTGGCCTTGTCGATCTTCCTTCCGTAGTGGACCGACGCCCACCACAGGGCCGCGAAGATCGCGCCCATGAAGAACATGGTGGGGACGACGAAGCCGGAGGCGATCAGGGCGATCTGGAGGGCCCAGCCGAAGGCGATGCCGCCGGGGCGGGTCACCACACCGCACAGCAGCAGGCACAGGAACATCGCGATGCCGCTGACCGTCCACACCGTCGCCATGGACAGACCGGGGTCCTTCATCGCGACCAGACCGGCGAAGCCGATCACGAAGAACTCGCCGATCAGGGTCGATGCACAGAGCGTACGCACGGGTTCAGCCCCTCCCCAGGAGCAGTCGGGCCTCGCCCACGGTGATGACCGAGCCGGTGACCAGGACGCCGCCGCCAGCGAACTCGCCCTCCTCCTCGGCCAGCGTGATCGCCTCCTCGATGGCGTCCGGCAGCCGGGGCTCGACCTGCACGCGCTCCTCGCCGAACACCTCCACGGCGATCGCGGCGAGCTCGTCGGCGTCCATCGCGCGATGGCTGGAGTTCTGTGTGATCACGACCTCGGCGAAGATCGGCTCGAAGGCCTCCAGGAGCTCCCGGACGTTCTTGTCGCCGCTCGCGCCCACGACCCCGATCAGCCGGCTGAAGTCGAAGGCCTCACCGACCGCCTCGGCCGTCGCACGGGCGCCGGCCGGGTTGTGCGCGGCGTCCAGGACGACGGTCGGGGAGCGTCGTACGACCTCCAGGCGGCCCGGGGAGGAGACGGCGGCGAAGGCCTTGCGGACGGTGTCGATGTCGAGCGGCTCGGGGCGCTGGGCGCCGACGCCGAAGAACGCCTCCACGGCGGCCAGCGCGACCGCCGCGTTGTGCGCCTGGTACGGGCCGTGCAGGGGCAGGTAGATCTCCTCGTACTCGCCGCCGAGGCCCCGCAGGGTCAGCAGCTGGCCGCCGACGGCCACCTGGCGGTGGACCACGCCGAACTCCAGGCCCTCACGGGCCACCGTCGCGTCCACCTCGACGGCCTTCTTCAGCAGGACCTGCGCCGCGTCCACCGGCTGCTGGGCCAGGATGACGGTCGCGTCCTGCTTGATGATGCCGCCCTTCTCGGTGGCGATCTCGCCGGGGGTGTTGCCGAGACGGTCGGTGTGATCGAGGTCGATGGGGGTGATCACCGCGACGTCCGCGTCGATGACGTTCGTCGCGTCCCAGGAGCCGCCCATGCCGACCTCGACGACGGCGACGTCCACGGGCGCGTCCGCGAAGGCCGCGTACGCCATGCCGGTGAGGACCTCGAAGAAGGAGAGGCGGTACTCCTGCTGCGCGTCGACCATCTCGACGTACGGCTTGATGTCGTCGTACGTCTCGATGAAGCGCTCCGCCGAGACGGGGGCGCCGTCCAGGCTGATGCGCTCGGTGATCGACTGGACGTGCGGGGAGGTGTAGCGGCCCGTGCGGAGTTCGAAGGCGCCGAGGAGGGTCTCGATCATGCGGGCGGTGGAGGTCTTGCCGTTGGTGCCCGTGATGTGGATCGAGGGGTACGAGCGCTGGGGGTCGCCCAGGACGTCCATCAGCGCGGAGATACGGCTGACCGAGGGCTCGAGCTTGGTCTCGCCCCAGCGGGTGGCGAGCTCCGCCTCGACCGCGCGCAGGGCGTTGTCGAGCTCGGGGTCCTCGGGGCGGGCCGGGACGTCGGCGCTCGAGGCTCCGCCCTGGGTGCGCAGGGTGCGGCTGCCGGCCTCGATGACCGCGAGGTCCGGGTCCCGGTCGGTTTCCGCAGCCACGATCTCGTCGAAGGGGTCGCTGTCACTCACACGGCCAGTTTAGGGCCGCGCCCACGGAGCGGGATGGCTGGTCCTGTTCGCGGGCGCGGGGAGTCTGTGGCTTGTCGCGCCCCGGCGGCGGAGCCGCGGAATCGATGCGGCCCCGCGCCCTCGGGGGGGTTACTGCTGAGGCAGGCGGTCCAGCTGGGTCTGGATACGCGCGATGTCCTCCTCCGCCTTGGCCAGGCGGCCTCGGATCTTGTCCACCACGTTGTCCGGGGCCTTCGCCAGGAACGCCTCGTTGCCGAGCTTGGCCGTGGCCTGGGACTTCTCCTTCTCCGCGGCCGCGAGGTCCTTGGCGAGGCGCTTGCGCTCCGCCGCGACGTCGATCGTGCCGGAGAGGTCGAGCGCCACCTCGGCGCCGGAGACGGGCAGGGTCGCCGTCGCCGTGAACGACTCCCCTTCCGGCTGCAGGCGCAGCAGCTGGCGGATCGCCGCCTCGTGGGGCGCCAGTGCCGTGCCGTCCAGCGTCAGCCGGGCCGGGACGCGCTGGCCCGGCTGCAGGCCCTGGTCGGCGCGGAAGCGGCGGACCTCGGTGATCACGGACTGGAGGGTCTCGATCTCCCGCTCGGCCGCGTCGTCGCGGAAGCCGCCCGCCGCGTCGGCGCCGGGAACGGACACGGCCTCGGGCCAGTCCGCGACGACGACCGACTCGCCGCCCGTGAGGGTGGTCCAGAGGGTCTCCGTGACGAACGGGACGACGGGGTGCAGGAGCTTGAGGGTGACGTCGAGGACCTCGCCCAGGACGCGCTGGGAGACCTCGGCCGCCTCGCCGCCCGCCTGGAACGTCGTCTTGGACAGCTCGACGTACCAGTCGAAGACCTCGTCCCACGCGAAGTGGAAGAGGGCGTCGGAGAGCTTGGCGAACTGGAAGTCGTCGTAGAACGCGTCGGCCGCGGCGACCGTCTTGTTCAGGCGGGAGAGGATCCAGCGGTCGGTGGCGGACAGCTTCGACGCCTCCGGCAGCGGGCCCTGGACCGTCGCGCCGTTCATCAGCGCGAAGCGGGTCGCGTTCCAGATCTTGTTGGCGAAGTTGCGGGACGCCTGGACCCAGTCCTCGCCGATCGGGACGTCGGTGCCGGGGTTGGCGCCGCGGGCCAGGGTGAAGCGGACGGCGTCGGAGCCGTACTTGTCCATCCAGTCCAGCGGGTCGACGACGTTGCCGAAGGACTTCGACATCTTCTTGCCGCGCTCGTCACGGACCAGGCCGGTCAACGCGATGGTCCTGAAGGGGACTTCGCCGTCCATCGCGTACAGGCCGAACATCATCATCCTCGCGACCCAGAAGAAGATGATGTCGTGTCCGGTGAGCAGGACGTCGGTCGGGTAGAACTTCCGCAGGTCCTCGGTCTGTTCGGGCCAGCCGAGCGTGGAGAACGGCCACAGGCCCGAGGAGAACCAGGTGTCGAGGACGTCGGTGTCCTGACGCCAGCCCTCGCCGGCCGGCGGCTCCTCGTCGGGGCCGACGCAGACGATCTCGCCCTCGGGGCCGTACCAGACGGGGATGCGGTGCCCCCACCACAGCTGGCGCGAGATGCACCAGTCGTGCATGTTGTCGACCCAGTCGAAGTACCGCTTCGACATGTCCTCGGGGTGGATCTTCACCCGGCCGTCGCGGACCGCGTCACCGGCGGCCTTGGCGAGCGGGCCGACCTTGACCCACCACTGCATGGACAGACGCGGCTCGACGGTGGTCTTGCAGCGGGAGCAGTGGCCGACGGAGTGGACGTAGGGCCGCTTCTCGGCGACGATCCGGCCCTGGGAGCGGAGCGCGGCGACGATGGCGCTGCGCGCCTCGAAGCGGTCCAGGCCCTCGAAGGGACCGTGGACGGTGATGACCGCGCGCTCGTCCATGACCGTGATCGACTCCAGGCCGTGGCGCTGGCCGATCGCGAAGTCGTTCGGGTCGTGGGCCGGGGTGACCTTGACGGCGCCCGTGCCGAACTCGGGGTCGACATGGGTGTCGGCGACGACGGGGATGGTGCGGTCGGTGAGGGGCAGCTTGATGCGCCTGCCGACCAGGTGGCGGTAGCGCTCGTCGTCCGGGTGGACGGCGACGGCCGTGTCGCCGAGCATCGTCTCCGCACGGGTGGTGGCGACGACCAGCGTCTCGTCCCCCTCGCCGTACTTGATGGAGACCAGCTCGCCGTCGTCCTCCTGGTATTCCACCTCGATGTCCGAGATGGCGGTCAGACAGCGCGGACACCAGTTGATGATCCGCTCGGCGCGGTAGATCAGCTCGTCGTCGTAGAGCTTCTTGAAGATGGTCTGGACGGCCTTGGACAGGCCCTCGTCCATGGTGAAGCGCTCGCGGTCCCAGTCGACGCCGTCGCCGAGGCGGCGCATCTGGCCGAGGATCTTGCCGCCGTACTCCTCCTTCCACTGCCAGACACGCTCGACGAACTCCTCGCGCCCCAGGTCGTGGCGGGACTTGCCCTCCTCGGCGAGCTGCTGCTCGACCTTGTTCTGGGTGGCGATACCGGCGTGGTCCATGCCGGGCAGCCACAGCGACTCATAGCCCTGCATGCGCTTGCGGCGGGTGAGGGCGTCCATGAGGGTGTGCTGGAAGGCGTGGCCCAGGTGGAGCGAGCCGGTGACGTTCGGCGGCGGGATGACGATGGTGTACGCGGGCTTGTCGCTCTTCGCGTCGGCGGCGAAGTAGCCCTTGTCCACCCAGCGCTCGTACAGCTTCCCCTCTACCTCGGCCGGCGTGTACTGGGTCGGCAGTTCGGTGCTGGGCGCTGATTGCGGCTGCTGAGTGTTCTCGGTCACGGGGTCAGTTTAGAGGTGTCGCGGCCGTGTCCCGAAACGTGTTTCCTCTGTAACGGTGGGGCCCCCGATGAGCTGTGCGGCCCGTGTCTGCGCCAGGATGTCGGCACTACATAAACATTCTGGAGGGGAACCCAGTAATGAGCTACAACCAGCCGGGCCCGTACGGCGGGCAGCCCCAGCAGCCCGGTCCGTACGGTCAGCCGGGGCCTTACGGCCAGCAGCCGCCGCAGGCGCCCCAGCCCGGCTACGGCTACCCCCAGCAGCCGCCGACCCAGCCGCAGCCCCAGCCCGGGTACGGCTACCCGCAGCAGCCTCCGCAGGGAGTGCCGCCGCAGCAGGGCCCGTACGGGCAGCAACCGCCCTACGGGCAGCAGCCGTACGGCCAGCAGCCCTACCCGCCCCAGCCTCCGGCGCCCGGCGGCGGCAAGAAGACCGGTCTGATCATCGGCGCGGTGGCCGTCGTCGCCGCGATCGGCGTCGGGGCGTACTTCGTGCTCGGCGGCAGCAGCGGCGGCGGCTCCGGCGGCGGGGGTGGCATCGCCGACGACGGGGCGCACAAGCTGGCGACGCCCGCGACGATCGTCAACGGCGAGTACACGAAGAGCGGCAAGTCCGAGTCCGGCACGCTGACGTCCGACGACATCAAGGACGCGGAGTCGTGGGGCGTCAAGAACCCCAAGGACGCCAGCGCGGGGTACACCTCGGGGACCGGCCTCACGGCGAAGCAGCTGATGTTCGCCGGTGTGTACGGCACGATCGACGATCCCGAGAAGGTCGTCGACGCGATGTTCGCGCAGATGAAGAAGGACTCCGCGGAGAGCTCCGACGGCGGCGAACTCGTGGGCAGCCCACAGGAGTTCAAGCCCGCCGGCTTCAAGGACGGCGTCATGAAGTGCCAGCAGATCAAGAGCACGGCGTCCGGTCAGACCATGGAGATGCCGTTCTGCATCTGGGGTGACCACAGCACCCTCACCTATGTGCTCTCCTACGACCTGGGCGCCCTGACCTCGGGCAAGGCCACCTCGATGCAAGAAGCGGCCGAGCTGACCGCGAAGGTCCGCAACGACGTGCGCGTGCCCGCCTGACGCCCCACGGCCTCGAACGCGGAGGGGCCCCGGTCGGTTGACCGGGGCCCCTCCGCATGCCGTCGTACCGCGGTTACGCCGTCTTCTGCTCCCCCGGCCCCCGGCCCCGCGCGTCGCGCGGGATCAGGGTCGGGTTCACGTTCGAGTGGACGACGTCCGCCGTGATGACCACGCGGGCCACGTCCTTGCGGGACGGGATCTCGTACATGACGCCCTGGAGGACCTCCTCCATGATGGCGCGCAGGCCGCGGGCGCCGGTCTGGCGGAGGATGGCCTGGTCGGCGATGGCCTCCAGCGCCTCGCGCTCGAAGTCCAGCTCCACGCCGTCGAGTTCGAAGAGGCGCTGGTACTGCTTCACCAGCGCGTTGCGCGGCTCGATGAGGATCTGCAGGAGCGCGGCACGGTCCAGGTTGTGGACCGAAGTGATGACCGGGAGGCGGCCGATGAACTCGGGGATCATGCCGAACTTGACCAGGTCCTCGGGCATGACGTCCTCGAACTGGTCCTTGGCCTCCAGCTCGCGCTTGGAGCGGATCGTCGCGCCGAAGCCGATGCCCTTGGCGCCGGCCCGGGACTCGATGATCTTCTCCAGCCCCGCGAAGGCACCGCCCACGATGAACAGGACGTTCGTCGTGTCGATCTGGATGAACTCCTGGTGCGGGTGCTTGCGGCCGCCCTGCGGCGGGACCGAGGCCGTGGTGCCCTCGAGGATCTTCAGGAGGGCCTGCTGTACGCCCTCGCCGGAGACGTCCCGGGTGATCGACGGGTTTTCGCTCTTCCGGGCGACCTTGTCGATCTCGTCGATGTAGATGATCCCGGTCTCGGCCTTCTTGACGTCGTAGTCGGCCGCCTGGATCAGCTTGAGCAGGATGTTCTCCACGTCCTCGCCGACGTAGCCCGCCTCCGTCAGCGCGGTCGCGTCGGCGATCGCGAACGGGACGTTCAGCATGCGGGCGAGCGTCTGGGCGAGAAGCGTCTTGCCGGAGCCCGTGGGGCCCAGCAGGAGGATGTTGGACTTCGCCAACTCGATCGCGTCGTCACGCCCGTTGGCGCCGCCGTTCTCGCCGGCCTGGACGCGCTTGTAGTGGTTGTAGACCGCGACGGAGAGCGCCTTCTTGGCGGCCTCCTGACCGACCACATAGCCCTCGAGGAACTCGTAGATCTCGCGGGGCTTGGGGAGTTCCTCCCAGCGCACCTCGCTCGTCTCCGCGAGTTCTTCCTCGATGATCTCGTTGCAGAGGTCGATGCACTCGTCGCAGATGTACACACCAGGCCCTGCGATGAGCTTCTTGACCTGCTTCTGGCTCTTGCCGCAGAACGAGCACTTGAGCAGATCGCCGCCGTCACCGATGCGTGCCACGGTGTGCTTCCCCTTCGCCTGGGAGACGCCTAGGTCCAGCGGCTCCTGGTGCTGCCTTAATCCGACGGTACCTTGCCGGGCCCCCCGTTCGGGCCCCCCTTGGCGCGGTTCACTTTGACGTGCAGCGTGTCAAACCACACTTACCGTGCCAAGGGGCGGCAGACATTACCGCCTCCGACTAGCGGACGGCGGCGTTGTTCATCTTCCGGGTGGAGATGATCTGGTCGATCAGGCCGTACGACAGCGCGTCCTCGGCCGTGAGGATCTTGTCGCGCTCGATGTCCTCGCGGATCTTCTCGATCGGCGTGGTCGAGTGCTTGGCCAGCATCTCCTCCAGCTGCGCACGCATCCGGAGGATCTCGTTGGCGGCGATCTCCAGGTCGGAGACCTGACCGCGGCCCGTCTCGCTGTAGGGCTGGTGGATCAGCACGCGCGCGTTCGGCAGCGCCATGCGCTTGCCCGGGGTACCGGCGGCCAGCAGGATCGCGGCGGCGGAGGCCGCCTGGCCCATGCAGACCGTCTGGATGTCGGGCTTCACGAACTGCATCGTGTCGTAGATGGCCGTCAGCGCGGTGAAGGAGCCGCCGGGGCTGTTGATGTAGACCGAGATGTCCCGGTCGGGGTCCATCGACTCCAGGCACAGCAGCTGCGCCATGACGTCGTTGGCGGAGGCGTCGTCGATCTGCACGCCGAGGAAGATCACTCGCTCCTCGAAGAGCTTCGCGTACGGGTCGTACTCGCGGATGCCCTGCGAGGTGCGCTCGACGAAGCGGGGGATCACATAGCGGGACTCGGCGGTCGGACCCGTGTACTCGGCGCGCGTGCGGTCGTACAGGCCGCTGCCGGGGAAGTCGTTCACTGTCTCTCTCCTAGGGGCTGTGGCGGTCGGCTGGGGGCTTTCAGGGGGCCTCAGGCCGCCCCGGTGCCGCCGCCGCCCGGCATGCCCGCGGCCGTCGGGATGACGTCGTCGATGAGGCCGTACTCCTTGGCCTCGAAGGCGTCGAACCAGCGGTCGCGGTCCGAGTCGCGGGTGATCTGCTCGACCGACTGGCCGGTGTGCTGCGAGGTGAGCTCGGCCATGCGCTTCTTGGTGTGCAGCAGCCGCTCGGCGTGGATCTTGATGTCCGAGGCGGAACCGGCCAGACCCGCGGAGGGCTGGTGGATCAGGATCTCGGCGTTCGGCAGCGCGAAGCGCTTGCCGGGGGTGCCCGCGCTGAGCAGGAACTGGCCCATGGAGGCGGCGAGGCCCATGGCGATGGTCACCACGTCGTTCTTGATGAACTGCATGGTGTCGTAGATCGCCATACCGGCCGTGATCGAGCCGCCGGGGCTGTTGATGTACAGGAAGATGTCCTTGTCCGGGTCGGCGGCAAGGAGCAGCAGCTGTGCGGTGATCTTGTTCGCGATGTCGTCGTCGACCGGCTGGCCGAGGAAGATGATCCGCTCGTTGAGCAGCCGGTTGTAGACCTGGTCGCCGAGGCCACCGCCGATGGAGGGCTCGCCGGCGGCTGAGGGCATCAGATTCGTCACGTATCCACCTGCTCGTCTTACGACGGCGCCGGGCCGTCTCACGTTTCCCTTCGGGTAGGGAGCCGTTCGGGAACTCCACTGCCCTCGTATTCATGGACCCTAACGCGCTGGTCCCTTCGGGGAATCCCGGAGTGGGGGGTGTTCGCCGGGGGCGTAGCGGCCCGGGTAGGCGAACGGGCCCCGGGGTCAGCCCCGGGGCCCGTTCGTACGTACCTACAAGGCGCCGTGGGCGTCAGCCCTCGGTCTTCTCCGCCTCGGCCTCGGTGGCGTCGGCCTCGGTGGCGTCGGCTTCAGTGGCCTCGGCGGCGACGTCGGCGGCCTGCTCGACCTCGTCCTCGTCGTCCAGGTCGACGATCTCGCCGTTGGTGTCCTTGACCGTGGCGGCCTCCACGACGACCGCGAGGGCCTTGCCGCGGGCGACCTCGCCGACCAGGAGCGGAACCTGGCCGCCCTCGACGACGGCCTGGGCGAACTGGTCGGGGGACATGCCGGAGGAGGCCGCGCGGCGCATGAGGTGCTCGGTGAGCTCCTCCTGGTTGACGTTCAGCTTCTCCTGCTTGACCAGCTCGTCGAGGACGAACTGGGTCTTGATGCCCTTGACCGCGGCTTCCTCGGTCTCGGCGTCGAACTCCTCGGCCGTCTTGCCCTGGATCTCGAGGTACTTCTCGAGGTCGAGGCCCATCTGGCCGAGCTGGTGGTGCTCCAGGTTGTGCTTGCGGGTGTTGATCTCGTCCTCGAGCAGCTTCTCGGGGACGGGCACCTCGACGAGCTCCAGCAGCTTCTCCAGGACGCGCTCCTGGGCCTGCGTGGCCTGGTCGTACTGCTTCATGTTCTCGAGGCGCTTGCGGCTGTCGGCCTTCAGCTCGTCGAGGGTGTCGAACTCGGAGGCGAGCTGTGCGAACTCGTCGTCCAGCTCGGGCAGTTCGCGGGCGGCGACCTGGGTGACCTTGACGGTGACCTCGGCCTCCTTGCCGGCCGCGGAGCCGCCCTTGAGCTCGGAGGTGAAGGTGGCCTCCTCACCGGCCGACAGGCCCTTGACGGCGTCGTCGATGCCGTCGAGGAGCTCACCGGAGCCGATGGTGTAGGAGACGCCCTCGGCGACGCCGTCCTCGAGGACCTCGCCCTCGACCTTGGCCTGCAGGTCGATGGTGACCACGTCGCCGTCCTCGGCGGCGCGCTCGACCGGGGAGGTGGAGGCGAAGCGCTCGCGCAGCTGCTCGACCGACTTCTCCACGTCCTCGTCGGTGACCTCGACCGCGTCGACCTCGACCTCGATGCCGGAGTAGTCCGGGATCTCGAGGGACGGGCGGATGTCGACCTCGGCGGTGAAGTTCAGCGTCTCGCCGTCCTTCAGCTCCGTGATGTCGACCTCGGGCTGGCCCAGGACGTCGATCTCGGCCTCGTTGACCGCTTCCGTGTAGAACTTCGGAAGCGCGTCGTTGACCGCCTCCTCCAGGACCGCACCGCGGCCGAACCGCTGATCGATGACGCGCGCCGGGATCTTGCCCTTCCGGAACCCCTTCACCGTGACCTGCTGGTTGATCTTCTTGTACGCCGCGTCGAGGCTGTCCTTGAGCTCCTCGAAGGGCACCTCAATGCTGAGCCGAACCCGAGTCGGGTTCAGGGTCTCGACGGCGCTCTTCACGGTTCGGTCTCCTTGGGGCTGACTTTAGGGATCGTGCCCGGCAGAGAGACACACGGGCATGCAGCTTGCATAGTAACGGCAGCGGCGACACGCCCCAAAGGCGATCAAGAGAGCCGATCGGGCCAGTGGCCGACGTCGACCGGTGAATGGTCGGGGTGGCGGGATTTGAACCCACGGCCTTCCGCTCCCAAAGCGGACGCGCTACCAAGCTGCGCCACACCCCGTCTGGTGCGACACGTAGGGTACATGCCCGCACGCTGTGCGACCGCCGCATTTACCGACCGACGCCGGAAACGCCGTCGGCGAGCCGACGCGCGGACAGGCGCACGGGCAGACGTCCGGGCGATGGGATGTGCGCCGGGGCGGGCCGACCCGCTACGATGCCTCCAGTGCCGCGGTCACCTCACCTGCGGCGCGCACTGTGCGGGCGTAGCTCAATGGTAGAGCCCTAGTCTTCCAAACTAGCTACGCGGGTTCGATTCCCGTCGCCCGCTCCGGATGACGGCTCAGGCCCGGGCGAGAGGGTGTTCACCCGCTCGCCCGGGCCTGACTCGTTCCAAGCGGATGCGTTCACCGCCGGCGATGGCTCATCCAGGAGAGATCGTCTCCGTTGTTGCCTCTGGACGCGCGCTTCCAGGCCCGCAGATCACGCCTGGTCTCGTGCGCGTCGACTTCCATGCTGCGGCTGTCCCGGTTGCGGCCGCCGCGGCGTCGTGTCCGGCGGTCGCTGAGCACGCCGAGGACGAGGGCGGCCAGGACCAGCAGGCCGGCCGGCACGAAGAGAATCATTTGCCCGCCCGAGGTCAGAAGCTGATCGAGTTGATCGTCTCCGCTATCGAGTTGAGGAAGCGGTTGATCGAGGGGGCCATGCCCGTCGAGGCGAGGAAGAAGCCGAACAGGATCGCCACGATGGCCGGGCCGGCCTTGATGGAGCCTCCCCGGATCAACACCACCAGGATGATCGCCAACAGCAGCACCACTGACAGTGAAATGGCCACAACTGATCACACCCTACGGTCGGTCCGCTCTCCCGGCCCGGGGGTGCCAGGCCCCGCGCACCCCCGCCAGAACCATCGTGCCACCAACCGGCCCCACGTATGCGGCTGGTGGGACATCATCCCCACACCTGTGCCGCACCTTTGCCGGAACCATGCGGTCGCACCCGCGCCGCCACGGCCAACCCCGGCCGTTCGCAAGACAATTCGAGAGGGCACCCGGACGGGCATTGGTCAACGAATTCGGCGCGCCGAGCCACGACGTCGTTTCCATGTCCACACAACTCGTGCGCGGATATTTCGAATTGCCGTCGCGGGCGCGTCAAGGACCGTGCGATACGACACTTGTTGTCCGGATTATTCAGGACTAAACGGTGCATATGGCGAGCGGTTGGAAATGGCATCGCCGGTTTTACGGAAACCCGCAGCCGACGCTAGGGTCCCTCAAATGTTTCCCGGCAAGCAGCGTGATTCCTTCTTCGACAACGCCAAGTACCTGGCGATCGTGCTCGTGGCCATGGCCCACTCCTGGGAGCCGCTGAAGGGCGACAGCCGCGTCCTGGAGGCCGCGTACAGCGTCGTGTACACCTTCCACATGCCGGCGTTCATCATCATCTCCGGCTACTTCAGCCGCGGTTTCGACATGCGACCCGACCGTCTGAGGCGGCTGGTCACCGGCGTCGCCGTACCGTATGTCGTCTTCGAGACGGTGTACTCCCTCTTCAAGCGCTACGGCGACCACGACCCCGGCATGGCCGTCAGCCTGCTCGACCCGTGGTACCTCACCTGGTTCCTGGTCGCCCTGTTCATCTGGCGGCTCACCACCCCGCTGTGGAAGACGGTCCGTTGGCCGCTGCCCCTCGCGCTAGGCATCGCGATGCTGGCCGGCGTCTCGCCGGAGATCGGCGACGACCTCGACCTGCAGCGCGTCCTGCAGTTCCTGCCGTACTTCGTGCTGGGTCTGTGCATGAGGCCCGAGCACTTCCGGCGGGTGCGCACCCGGACGATGCGGATCGCGGCGGTGCCGGTCTTCGCGACCGCGCTCGCCGTCGGCTGGTGGGCGGTGCCGCGGATGGACACCGCGTGGTTCTACCACCGGGACGCCGCCCAGGAGTTGGCCGCGCCCTGGTGGTCGGGGCCGGTCATGACCCTCGTGCTGTTCGGCTGCGCGCTGCTGCTGACGGCCTGCTTCTTCGCCTGGGTACCGGGCCGCAGGACGTGGTTCACGCCGCTCGGCACGGGCACGCTGTACGGCTATCTGCTGCACGGTCTCGTCATCAAGGCCGGTGACTTCTACGGCTGGTTCGACCACAGCTGGATGCGCGAGCCGCTCGGCGAGATCCTGGTGACGGTCCTCGCCGCCGCCGTGGTCACGCTCCTGTGCACCAAGCCGGTCCGGCGAGTCTTCGGGTGCGTCGTGGAGCCCGAGATGAAGTGGGCGTTCAGGCCGGAACCGGCGGACCCGGCCGACCCGGCGCGGGAGCGGGAACACGACCGGGAAACGGCCGAAAAGGACCGCCGGCACGAACTGGCCGACGTCTAGGGGGTATCCCTCTGCCCCGGCTCCAGGCCGAGGAGCGCGCGCATCCGGGTGTACTTCGCGGTCAGCCGTGTGCGGGTGGCCGGGTCGGCGAGGCGGGCGAGGCGGGCCGGGTCGGCGTTGTGCGCCAGGTCGGCCTCCTTGACCAGGAGCGCGCCTGGCGTGGCCAGCACGCGCCCCGCGTACGCCTCCGGCGTCTCCCCCGCGCGCTTGGTGACCGCGAGCACCATGTCCTTCGTACGGCGGCTCAGGGCGGCCTCCTCCAGCCAGCGCTCGGACAGCGCGTCGTCCTCGACGGCGTCGTGCAGCCAGGCCGCCGCGATCTGGTCGTCGTCGCCGCCCCGCGCCCGTACGCCCTCGGCGACGGCCTGGAGGTGCTCGGCGTACGGCCGCCCGGCCTTGTCGGTCTGCCCCTCGTGGGCCTCACGGGCGATTCTCTCGACGTCCGGCAGTGACAGGTTCATCCCTTTTCCCCGTGTCGTCTCGCAGGCGCCGCTCAGCGGGTCGCGGCCGCCGTCGGTCCCTCGCGGCAGATCAGCAGCAGCGCCCTGTCATCGTTGACGTCCTTCGCGACGGCCTCGATGAGATGCCAGGCGGCGCCGTGGAAGCCGCCGGCCACATACCGGTCGGCCTCCCCGGTCAGCCGGTCGATGCCCTCGACGATGTCCCGGTCGGAGGTCTCCACCAGACCGTCCGTGAACAGCATCAGGACGTCTCCGGGCCGCAGCGAGCCCTTCACGGGGTCGAACTGGGCGCCGTCGTACACCCCCAGCAGCGGCCCCTCGGCCGCCTTCTCCTCCCAGCGTCCGCTGCCCGCGCTGAGCTGGAGTCCCGGTGGATGGCCCGCGGAGTAGAGCTCGTAGTCGCCGGAGTCGAGGTCCAGGACGAGGTGGATGGAGGTCGCGAAGCCCTCGTCCCAGTCCTGGCGCAGGAGGTAGCCGTTGGCGGCCGGGAGGAACGCGTGCGGGGGCAGGGAGCCCAGCAGACCGCCGAACGCGCCGGACAGGAGCAGGGCGCGCGAACCCGCGTCCATGCCCTTGCCGGAGACGTCCGTGAGGACGACCTCCAGGGTGCGCCCTCCATTGGTGCGGGACGCCACCACGAAGTCGCCGGAGAAGGACTGGCCGCCCGCCGGGCGCAGGGCCATCTCGCGGTGCCAGCCGTCCGGCAGCTTGGGCAGCTTGCTCTGGACGCGGATGCGTTCACGCAGGTCGAACAGCATGGTGCCGCCGCGCCGCCAGGGCACGCCGACCCGGCTGCGGAACTGTGCCACCAGCAGCCCGAAGAAACCGCAGGCGGCGACCACCAGGACCACGCCCGGGGTGACCCGCGAGGGCCCCTCGGTGTACGGCCCGAGCTGCACCGACTCCACGATCAGCGCGGTCGCCGCGGCCGCGTACAGGCCGAGCAGGCTCGCCGGGCGCAGCAGCAGACCGCCGGCGACGATCGGGATGACCAGCGCGGCCGGGGAGCACCACACCGAGTTGGCCAGGGTCACGGCGGCGATCACCGGGATGGTGAGGAGCAGCAGCCCGAGCGCGATCCACTCCGAGCCGTCGCCGCGGAAGTAGTCCACGGCGCTTCTGCGCACGCCGACGCGGACCCGGTGCCACTGCATCCTCAACCGGGCCGTGAACGTCTCGGCTTCCGCGCGCCGCTCTCGTCCTGCTGCCATTAGTTCGGGACCCTATCCATCGGACCAGCTGCTTGGCACGGGAGGTCCCACTTGTCCCCCGTCCGAGGTTCAACTTCACAGTGAACTTCACGAGCGGCCGCTTCGTCGCCGCCAAGGCGAAATTCCCTCGCCCGTCCTGCGATGCGCTGGTAGGCATGGTTCATGGGGACTGACTTGCGGGTGCTCGTAAAGGACGAATGGGACGAGTGGTACGACAGCCTGCTCCGCGCCTTCGGCGGGGTGCCGGAGTCGGCCGAGGAGCGGGCGCTGTGGCGCGATCTGACCGAGACGGAACGATCCATCGGAGCCTGGGACGGTGACTCCTGCGTCGGCACGGCTGGCGCGTTCTCCTTCCGGCTGACCGTGCCCGGCGGTGCCGCGGTGCCGGCCGCCGGGGTGACGATGGTCGGCGTGGCCGCCACACACCGGCGGCGCGGGCTTCTGACGGCCATGATGCGGCGGCAGTTGGACGACGTACGGTCCTGGGGCGAGTCGGTGGCCGTGCTGACGGCCTCGGAGCCGGCGATCTACGGCCGCTTCGGCTACGGCCTGGGGACCTACCACGTGAACGCCGAGATCGACACCAGCCGTGTGCGGCTGAACGTGCCGCCCGGCACCGACGACGTACGGCTCAGGTACGCCAATCCGGCCGATGTCCTCGACGTGTGCGAGGCGGTCTACGCCCAACTGGCCGCGCGGCGGCCGGGGATGCTCGTGCGGGCCCCGGGCTGGGAGCGGCTCGGGGTGCTGGACCCGGAGAGCGACCGGGACGGCGCGTCGCCGTTGCAGTGCGTGGTCGCGGAGCGGGACGGGGAGGTCGTCGGGTACACGCGGTTCCGGGTCAAGCCGGACTGGGGGCCCGCGGGGCCCAACGGGACGGTGGTCGTGCGGGACGCCGATGCGCTGGACCCGGCCGCGCACGCGGCGCTGTGGCGGTTCCTGTTCGGCATCGACCTGACCTCGAGGATCGACGCGCGGCGCCGGCCGGTGGACGAGGGGTGGCAGCACCTGGTCTCCGACATCCGCCGCTGCTCGCTGCTGGTGCGGGACTCGCTGCACATACGGCTGGTGGACGTCGGCGCCGCGCTGGAGGCCCGTACCTACCAGGCGCCGGTGGACGTGGTGTTGGACGTCGAGGACGCCTTCTGCCCCTGGAACGGCGGGCGTTGGCGGCTGACCGGCGATCCGAAGGGCGCGTCCTGCCGTCGTACCGAGGACCCGGCCGATCTCGCCCTGTCGGTAAGGGAGTTGGGCTCGGCGTACCTCGGCGGCGTGAGCCTCGACGCACTCGCGGCGGCCGGCCGGGTGCGGGAGCTGCGCCAGGGCGCCCTCGCGGAGGCGTCCCTGGCCTTCGGCTCCGCGGTCGCCCCGTGGCTGCCGCACGGGTTCTGACCGGGTCTCAGCTCACCGCGTCTGGCAGGTCGGGCACCAGAAGAGGTTGCGGGCGGCGAGATCGGCGGTGCGGATCTCGCCGCCGCAGATGTGGCAGGGCAGGGTGGCCCGGCGGTAGACGTAGACCTCGCCGCCGTGGTCGTCGACGCGCGGCGGACGGCCCATCGCCTCGGGGGTGTGCTCGGGGCGGACGGTGTCGATGCGGTTGTTGCGGACGCCCTCGTGCATCAGCGCGACCAGGTCCGCCCAGATCAGCTCCCACTCGGCCGGGGTGACGTCCCTGCCCGGGCGGTAGGGGTCGATGCCGTGCCGGAACAGCACCTCGGCGCGGTACACGTTCCCCACGCCCGCGATCACCTTCTGGTCCATGAGCAGCGCGGCGACCGTCGTACGGCTGCGGGAGATCCGCCGGTACGCCGCCTGCGGGTCGGCGTCCGCGCGCAGTGGGTCGGGGCCCAGCCTGCCGTGTATGGCCCGCTTCTCGGCGTCCGTGATGAGGGCGCAGGTCGTCGGGCCGCGCAGATCGACGTACGACAGGTCGTTCGCGAGGCGCAGCCGGACCGTGTCGGTGGGCGGGGGCGGCGGGGCGGCACCGAAGTTCACCTTGCCGAAGAGGCCGAGGTGGATATGGACCCAGTCGGTGTCGCGGAAGCCGAGGAAGAGGTGCTTGCCATGGGCCTCGGTGCGGGTGAGCTCGGCGCCGTCGAGGAGTGCGGCGGCGTCCGAGAACTTGCCCTGGGGGCTGGTCACCCGTGGTGCCGTGCCGGAGAAGCGGTCGGCGTAGTCCGACGCCAGCCGGTGGATCGTGTGCCCCTCTGGCACGGTGCCCGTTCCTTTCCCAGCCCCTGGGGCGTTCGGTTCAGCCCTGCTGCGGGTGGTGCGCCGGGATCGGGGGCAGCTCGCCCGTCGTCTCGTAGTCCGCGAGCATGTCGATACGGCGGATGTGGCGCTCGTCCTCGGAGAACGGCGTGTTCAGGAAGATCTCGACGAACTTCGTCGCCTCCTCCGTGGTGTGCATGCGCCCGCCGACGGCGACGACGTTGGCGTTGTTGTGCTGGCGTCCCAGGGACGCCGTCTCCTCGCTCCACGCGAGAGCGGCCCGTACGCCCTTCACCTTGTTCGCGGCGATCTGCTCGCCGTTGCCGGAGCCGCCGATCACGACGCCGAGGGAGTCGGGGTCCGCGGCCGTCTTCTCGGCGGCGCGGAGGCAGAAGGGCGGGTAGTCGTCCTGGGCGTCGTAGATGTGCGGGCCGCAGTCGACGGGGTCGTGGCCAGCCGCCTTGAGCCACTCGACGAGGTGGTTCTTGAGTTCGAAGCCGGCATGGTCGGAGCCGATATACACGCGCATGGCTCCGAGTGTGACATGGCTGTTTCGGGGCGGCAGCGCGGGGTGGTGGCCCGGGTGCGGGCTCACTGCGGGGTGAAGGTGTCCCTGACCCTGTCGTAGACCGGGAGGGCGGTGGACTCGGTGTCCGGCCGGTACCAGGTGCTGATCTCGTACGACATCTTTCCCTTGCGGAAGCCGAGGAGACGGGTGTGCCAGGGGGCGCCCTGGACGTCGACGAGGTACTCCCATTCGACCGCGGGGCGGCCCTTGAAGGTGGTCTCCCGCAGCCGGATCCGCTGGTAGCCGGCGCCCTTGCTGGTGTGCGCGGCCTCCTCCTGCTGCCAGTTCTGCAGGAGCGTGGTCCCCTTGGTCGCCAGGCTGGCCCGGCCGACGATCTCCTGGTTGCCGTCGGGCGAGGTGTACTGCACCGAGGAGCCGCTCAGCACCGTCCGTTTCCACCCCTTCGGCGGAACCCAGCTGAACAGACCGGACTCGTCGACGGTGCCCGGCGGGGTGCTGGGGGGCCTGGCCGTGCCGTCGACCGTAGGGGCGGACGAGGCCGGGGTGGTGGTGGAGCCCGGGGAACCCGCCTTGTCATGACCGGGCGAGCCCGAGTGCGAGAAGAGGACGGCCGCTACGACGACTCCGGCGGCGGCGAGCAGACCGACACCGGCGAGGAGCGCGGTGCGGCGGCGGGGGGCGTGGGGTTCGGCCTCGGGGGTGCGGTGCGGGCGGGGAGCGGGTGGGTCGTGCGGGAGTCGGGGCTGCGACGTGGGCGAGGGGTTCAGCGGGGGGTTCGGGGTCTGCGGAGGGTGGGGGGCGCTGCGCCGGGTTGCGGCGCCGTTCTCCCGGATGGGGCGGGGTTGCGTCACCGCCTGGGCGCGGATGAGGGAGACGCCGGTGTGGTGGGGGTCGGTGGAGTGGGCGGGAAGCTGGGTGGCCGGGTGCGGGGTGGGAACCGACGGGTTCTCGGAACGGACGTCGGAACGGAGCTCCGAGGGGACTTCGGTGGAGGCGTTCGAGGCGGGGAACGCCGCGCCGGACGCCGTAGCGGCGGTGGTCTGCGATGCCGGTCGGGCGGGGGCGTCGGTCGATGGCGCCGGTGGGGGTGGGGGTGCGGGTGCTTCTGACGGTGCGTCCTGGACGGACGTGGGCTGTGGCACGGATGTTCGGGGCCGGCTGTCGAAGTCGTGGGTGGGTGGACGGTCCTGGGGCGGGGTGTCCTCCACGGGATCGGACCGCCGGGGATCGCGTGCGGCGCGCACGAGGCGGGTGCCGAGATAGGAGGGGGTGGGCGCCTCGGAGGAGGACCAAGGGAAGGGGGGTACGGGGTCGTCGGACGGCTCGGACGGCTCGGACGGCCGGGGAGTGGGGGTTACTGCGGAGCCGGCGGCCTCGGACGGTGGGGGGACGGAGGCCGGTGGGGAGACGGCCTCGGACGGTTGCGGGACAGAGGTCGGAGCGGGGGCCGGTGCGGGGGCGGCCTCGGGCGGTTGGGGCGCTGGGGTCGCCGGAGCAGCATCCTCGGACGAGTGAGAGGTCGGGGGTGGGGTTGGGGTTGTCGGCGCTGTTGCTTCGGGTGGGTCGGAGAGGGGCGTGGTGTCGGCGGTGTGTTCCGCTTTCGCGTTCCGGGCGGGTGTGGGGCGGCTCGGTGGCTCGGTCGTCGGTGCGGTGGGTGCCGCCGAGGGGTGGTGACCGGACCCGTGTATCGGCTCGGACTTCGTACCTGGACCCGCGCCGGCCTCAGCACCGGAACCACCTGTCGGCTCGGCCTCCGCAGCCGGCCCCACACCATCGGAGCGGCCACCCCGAGACACGGGACCAGCCGCACGTGAGGACCTGCCTGCGGAGGGGTACGGCGTCGGCCTCGTCTCGGGATCGGGATCGGGATCGGAGGCGGGATCGGAGGCGGGATCGGGGGCGAAGGCGGGCCCGTCGGACGGGGTGGGCTCGGGCTCCGGCGAGCCCTCGGTCCCGTCCTGCCCGGGCCGACCGCTCAGCGGGGTGGCCGGATTCCCCGACCCGGCCCCGAACCGGGTCTTCCGGTCCGCTCCCCCACCCGTACCCGCTCCCCCCTCGCCCGCTCCCCCGCCCACGGGAATCGTCGGCATGGTGGGTGGGAAGGCGATGGGGCGCAGGGCCTCCGAAACGTCGTGCAGGCTGGGGCGGACCGAGGGGTCCTTCTCCAGGAGGGCGGCGAGGACGTCGCTCAACGGGCCTGCCGAGGAAGGGATTTCGGGCTCCTCGTAGAGCACCGCGTGCAGCGTCGCCAGGGTGGTGTCGCGGGAGAACGGGGAGCGCCCGCCGAGCGCCGCGCAGAGCGTCGCACCGAGGGACCAGATGTCCGAGGGCGGGCCCTGGGGACGACCGGAGACGCGTTCGGGCGCCATGTAGTCGGGGGAGCCGACCAGCATGCCCACCATCGTGAGGGCCTTGGCGTCCTGGATCGCGGCGATGCCGAAGTCCGTGAGGACGATGCGGTAGGCGGCCGCGGACTCGACCAGGACGTTCCCCGGTTTGATGTCCCGGTGCAGGACCCCGCGGGCATGGACCTGGCGGAGCGCGGCGACGAGGCCGAGCCCTATGCGGGCCGTCTCGCGCGGCGCCAGCGGGCCGTCCTCGACCATCATGCGTTCGAGGGAGCGGCCCACCACCAACTCCATGACGATCCACAGGCGTTCGCCCTCGTCCACGACGTCGTAGACCCGCACCACGTTCGGGTGGTCGATCCGCGCCGTCGCCCTCGCCTCACGCAGCGTCCGCTCACGGCGGGTGCGGGTGTCCTCGGCGTCCAGTCCGTCTATGCGCATCTCCTTGACGGCGACGGAACGGTCGAGCATTTCGTCGGTCGCCCGCCACACCCGCCCCATTCCCCCCTGGCCGATACTCTCGACCAACCGGTAGCGCCCCGTCACCAATAGCCCTGGAACACCGCCACTCCTCGCATTCCCCGGCAATCCGCCGCACCCCCTCAACGACCGCCCCGAACAGAACACAATGGTCACACTTAGCGCCGTACCAGCATAGTCCGGAGAAATCTTGTGGTACCTCTTCAAGTACTGCGAATTCAGGCGCAGCCCAGGGGGACGCAAGGGGGACGAACATGAGTTCTCGTCGTACGACCGTGATCGTGGGATCACTGGTCACGGCATCTTTCTCGGCCGTGATGATCCTGCCCTTCACGGCCAGCGCCGACGATCAGGGACCCGGAAGCAGCAAGGGGGGAAAGGTCGTCGACCAGCCGCCGAAGGGCGTGAAACTGACCACGCTGCTGCCGTCGAGGATCTCGGTCGACAACAGTTCACACAAAACCGCGATCACCGCGACCGTGAAGAACGACGGAACCAAGGACAGCGGCACCGTGAACCTGCTGGTGGTCGGTTTCGACGGTCTCAAGGTCAATTCCGTCGAAGGCTGTTCGGCGATCGCCGACAAAGATCTGCCGAAGGGCTCGAACAGCGGTTTCAGCTGCGCCGTCGGTAATCTCGCCGCCGGTAAGTCGAAGTCGTACGCGGTCGACGCGACATTCGATCTCGGCAAGAAGGGGGAGATCTGCCTGCCGGTGCAGACCGGCGACGGGAAGAAGACCTACTGGCAGCAGGGGCCGGTGCCGTTCGGCACGAACGACCACTCGCCGAACGCCCCGGCGACACCGCTGCTCCTCGGTACCGACAACAAGCCGGTGGCACCGGGCGGCGACCAGCTGCCCAAGACGGGCGTGGGCCGGGACATCCTGCCGCTGGGCGCGGCGGGCGCCACGCTGATGGCCGCCGGTGCGGCCGGGCTGTGGTGGTCCACCAGGCGGCCGACGGCCCGGCGCCTGGCCGGCTGACCACGGGGACACGAGCGATCGGTGGCCGGGACGTTCACGCGTCCCGGCCACCGCCCCGAATCCGGACTCCGTCGCGCCCGAGGCCTCAAATCCCCACAGCCCCGAAAAAGCTGACGGCACCTGTCAGGTTATGCGGGCAGCATCGGCGCCATGAACACCACCGATCTGCTCGTCCTCCGCCCCGGCGATCCCGGCTACGACGAGGAACTCGCCGGTTTCCAGACCGGGTTCACGCAACGGCCCGCGATCGTCTACGCCGCCTCCTCGGCCGAGGACGTCGTCGCCGCCGTGCGGTACGCGGCCGAGCGCGGCCTGTCGGTCGGGGTGCGGGCCACGGGGCACGGGCTGCCCGGTGCCTCGGAGGGTGGTGTGCTCGTCACGACGAAGCGGATGGACCGGGTGGTGGTGGACCCGGAGGCCCGTACGGTCCGGGTGGGGGCGGGTGTGCGCTGGGGACAGGTCGTGGCGGCCGCCGCCCCGTACGGGCTCGCGCCCCTCAACGGCTCCGCGCCGGGCGTCGGCGCCGTCTCCTTCACGCTGAGCGGCGGACTGGGCATCCTCGCCCGGGAGTTCGGGTACGCGGCCGACCATGTGCGGTCCCTCGACGTGGTGACCGCCGACGGGCGACCGCGCCGGGTGACACGGGAGTCGGAGCCCGATCTGTACTGGGCGCTCCTCGGCGGCGGGCACAACTTCGGCATCGTCACCGAGTTGGAGATCGGCCTCGTACCGGTGCGGACGCTGTACGGCGGCTCGCTCGCCTTCGACGGGCGCGAGGTCGATCCGGCGGTCCTGCTGAGGGCGTACGAGCAGTGGACGCGGACCGTGCCGGACGGGATGACCTCGTCCTTCGCGGCCGTACCGTATCCGGATCTGCCGGCGTTGCCGCCGCGTCTGCGGGGGCGGTACGTGGTGTCCGTGCGGATCGCGTACACGGGGGCGGACGGTGACGAACTCGTCGGACCGTTGCGGGAGTCGGGGCCGGTACTGGCCGACTCGCTGCGGGAGATGCCGTATGCCGAGAGCCACACCATCCACAGCGACCCGGACGTTCCGCACGCCTACTACGGGGACAGCGCGGTGCTGGGCGCGCTGGACGCCGGCAAGGCGGGTGAGGTGCTGCGGCGGGTCGGGCCGGACGCCGGTGGGCCGATGTGTGTCGCGCAGATCAACCATCTGGGCGGTGCGCTCGCCCGGCCCGCGGCCAACGCGGTGCCGTATCGCGAAGGGCGTTTCCTGGTCCGGCTGTTGGCGGTGGGGGACCGGGAGAAGGCGCGGGAGGTGCTCGATCCCGCGTTCGCGCTGCTCGGCGACGAGACGCTCGGGCGGGCGCTCAACTTCGCCTTCGGGGCCGGGGACCGGACCGCGGGGCTGTACGGCGAGGAGACGCTGAAGAGGCTCGTGGGGCTCAAGTCCCGGTACGACCCGGCGAACCTCTTCCGCGACAACTACAACCTCAGCGCTTGTTGACGAGCTTCCAGGCGGTGGGGGTGACGCCCATCGCCAGGGCCGCCTTGAGGGCGTCGCCGAGCAGGAACGGGGTGAGGCCCGCGGCGACGGCGGCGGAGGCGGACATGTCGGCGGCGTAGGCCAGGTACGGGACGCCGATGGCGTAGATGAGCGCCTCGCCCAGCAGCATCGTGCCCGCCATGCGCAGCACATCGCGGTCGGCGCCACGGCGGGCCAGGGCGCCCACGACGGTGGACGCGAGCAGCATGCCGAGGATGTAGCCGAAGGAGACGGAGACTCCGGAGGTGCCGCCTGCGAACCACGGGACGCCGGCCAGGCCGGCCAGCGCGTACAGCACGAGCGCGGACAGGCCGCGGCTCGCGCCGAGGGTGGTGCCGACCAGGAGCGCGGCGAAGGTCTGTCCGGTGACCGGGACCGGGGAGCCGGGGACCGGGACGGAGATCTGGGCCGCGAGACCGGTGAGCGCGGCACCGCCGAGCACGAGGGCCGCGTCCCGGACACGGGAGGCGGGGAGCAGGTCGGCGAGGACCTGGCCGGTGCGGGCGGGGGCGGCGGTGGCGGTGGCGGTGCTCATGGGGACTCCGCGGATCGGGACGGACGGGGACTCCGCGACGCTAACCCAGCGGACTCGCGGCGATCACCGTCAGCGCCCGACAAAGCCTGGAGCTGCGGGTTCGTGGGCTCCGGACAAAGGATGCGGCTTACACCGGGTACGGCGTGACACCGGTCACCCGGCAGGGGTGAGGCCGCTCTCGCGGAGCGGCGGCCCGCCGTCTCGCCCGTCGGTCGCCGTCTGGGCAGCGTTGGCCGGTTTTGCTAGCTTCGGGCATATGGTCGCCCAGTCACGGAACTTCTCGTCGCGTCGCCATGTCGACCTGCGGCGAGTCGGCGCGTCCGCCTGTCGCCGGAGTTAGCGGGGCGGCCGAGCGGAATCCGGTGTGCCTCGCTGTACGAGACGGCGCAGTGTCGGACCCGTTCTCCGAGGATGATCTCCATGCCCCGTACCGCGGCAACCACTCTCACCTCCGCTCCCCCTTCTCCTCCGCCCCCTCCGCCCCCTCCGCCCCGTGACGAGCGGCGCCGGACGAGCGCCAGTGTCGTGCTGCGGTCCGTGCTGGAGCACGGGCCGGTGGCGCGCTCCACCATCGCCCGGCTGACCGGGCTGTCACCGGCGTCGGTGACCGACTACTGCGCCCGCTTCACCGAACGCGGGCTCATCCGGGAGGCGACCGCACCTCGGCGGTCCAACGGCGTCGGCCGCCCCCATGTGCCCGTCGATCTCGACGACTCGCGGTTCGTGGTGGCCGGCGTCCATGTGGCCGTGCCGTACACCACGGTCGCCCTGCTCGATCTGCGCGGCCGGGTGGTGGCCCGGCGTGAGCTGAAGCACGAACGCATCGACCCGGACTGGGTGTTGGGGCGGGCCGCCGAGGGCATCGCCGGGCTGATCGCGGGTGCTCCCGGCTGTCGGCCGCTCGGGGTGGGCGTCGCGGTCGGCGGCTGGGTCGACCGGGAGTCCGGGGTCGTCGTCGAACACCCGCTGCTCGGCTGGCGGGATGTGGCGGTGCGCGAGACCCTCGGCGAACGCACCGGGCTGCCGGTCCATGTCGACGGTCACGCACGGGCGTTGGTCAACGGCGAGCGGCTGTTCGGACGGGCCCGGGGCAGCGGAAGCGTGCTGCACCTGTTCGTCGGCAACGTGGTCGACGCGGCGTTCGCCACCGGCGACGAGGTGCACCACGGGCCCCGTTCGCAGGCCGGCGCCATCGCCCATCTGCCGGTGCCGGGCGGCACCGAACCCTGCGACTGCGGCCAGGTCGGCTGCCTTCAGGCCGAGTTGAGCGAGCGGACGCTGTGCCGGCGGGCCCGGGAGGCGGGTCTCGTCGAGGGCGTCAACCCCATGCATGTCGTCGCGGCGGCCGAGGCGGGGGACGCGGAGGCCGTACGGCTGCTGGTGGCACGGGCCGGTGCGATCGGCCGGGCGGCCCGTCTGCTGCTGGACGTGCTGAACCCGGAGACGGTGGTGGTGACCGAGGTCGGCGTCATCCATCGCCAGGACTGCCTGGAGGCGCTGCGCGCGGGGGTCGGTGCGCGGCGCGCCGGTTCCGTCGTGCCGACGAGTTTCCCGGATTCCGTGCTCGCGGTGGCGGGCGGTTCGGTGGCCCTCGACGTGCTTTACCGGGACCCACTGGCAGCCTGACCTCAGCGGAATTAATTCAGAAACTCCGAATGTTGACAGGGGTTCCGCGGGGCGGAGAACATGCTGGTCATGAGCCCGCACCTGTACTGTCGCGCCCTTTGTTGCTGACACGTTGCCCCGCGTGACGCGCTCATTTCCCCTGCGTTGATTCCCTTCTCGGTGACTTTCTCTTGCGCTGACCAAGTGCAGATTCAGGGAGCTTTCCCATGCCTATTTCCCGCACGTCCGGCGTCGACCGGCGTCTCTTCCTCACCTCGATCCTCGGTGCCGCCGCGGGTGTCGCCGGACTCAGCGGGTGCGCCGGCGGCAGTGCGGCCGCCGACACCAAGGGCGTCTCGTCCGCGCCGCTCGCCGACAAGGTCCCGGCCGGTACGAGCCTGAAGATCGCCTCGTATCTCGGCACCCAGCAACTCCAGTTCAAGCTGGCCCGTTTGGGCGATCCGCCGTTCAAGGTGTCGAGCTGGGTGAACATCGGCGCCGGCCCCGATGTCATCAACGCGTTCCGCGCGAAGTCCCTGGACCTCGCCAACAACGCGGGCATTCCGCCGATCCAGGCGCACTACCAGGGCTTCGCCGCGAAGATCGTCGCGATCGGCATCACCCGCAAGCCGAACTACCTGTTCGCCACCAAGCCGGGCAGCGACATCCGGTCGGTCGCCGACTTCAAGGGCAAGAAGCTCGCCTTCTCGCAGGGCCAGGCCCAAGGAGTGGTGCTGCTGCGGGCGTTGAAGCGGGCCGGCCTGAAGTACGACGACGTGAAGCTGGTCCCGCTGACCAGCAACCAGTTCCTGACCGCCCTGCAGTCCGGCCAGGTCGACATCGCCCCGCTCGCCAACAGCCAGGCGCCCGCCTATCTGCAGCAGTACAGCTCCAAGGGCGCCCACGCCATCACCACGGACGTCGTCGACCTGCTCAACCTGCTGTGGGCGCCGGTCCCGGTCCTCAACGACCCGGCGAAGGCCGCCGCGGTCGCCGCCTACATCCCGTACTGGGCCAAGGGCCAGGTCTGGCAGTACGAGAACCCCGCCATCTGGAACGAGGAGTTCTACGTCAAGACGCAGAACCTGACCCCCGCCCAGGCCAAGTCGATCTCCGACCTCGCCAACAAGCCGCTGTTCCCGCTGAGTTGGGCCGAGGCCATCAAGTGGGAGCAGGAGACCGCCGATCTGCTCGCCGAGGGCGGCTTCGTGAAGAAGTTCGACGTGTCCTCGCTCTTCGACCACCGCTTCGAGTCCCTCGCCGCCAAGGCCGTACCGGCGGAGTACCGGAGGTGAGCGCCGTGACCACCACAACCACAGCCGCCCCGCCCGTCGTCGGGACGGACGGTCCTCGGGTACGGCGACGCAGGCGCGGCCTCTACCCCGGCAGGAGTCTGCCCGCCGGCCGGCTGATCGGCCCCGCCCTGTTCGTCGCCGTGTGGGCCGTCGCCTCGGCCGCAGGACAGCTCGACCCCGGCGCGATCCCGGCGCCCTGGACGGTGCTGCGGACCGCCGGCCGCCTGTGGACCGCCGGGACGCTGCCCACCGACATCCTGACCTCCCTCGAACGGGCCGCGTACGGCTTCGCGATCGGCCTCGCCGCCGGAGTGCTGCTGGCCCTCGCCTCCGGGCTGAGCCGGGTCGGCGAGGCGCTGATCGACGGAACCGTGCAGCTCAACCGGGCGATCCCGACCCTGGGCCTGATCCCCCTGTTCATCCTCTGGCTGGGCATCGGCGAGGCCTTCAAGATCGCCATCATCGCGATCGTCGTCTACATCCCGATCTATCTGAACACCCACGCGGCGCTCTCCGGCATCGACAGCCGTTTCGTCGAACTGGCCGAGGTCCAGGGCCTGTCGAGGTTCCAGTTCATCCGCCAGATCGTCATCCCCGGCGCGCTGCCCGGATTCTTCGTGGGACTCCGGCTCGGGGTGACCGGGTCCTGGCTGGGCCTGGTGGTCCTGGAGCAGATCAACGCCACCAGCGGTCTCGGCTACATGATGTTCCAGGCCCAGAACTACGGCCAGTCCGACGTCATCCTCGTGGGCCTTCTCGTCTACGGCGTCTTCGGCCTGTTCTCCGACAGCGCGGTCCGTCTCATCGAACGGAGGGTGCTGTCATGGCGCCGCACACTGAGCAGCTGACCCGGCCGGCCGTCCGACTCCGGGGCCTGACACGGTCGTTCGAGGGCCGTACGGTCCTCGACGGCATCGACCTCGACCTGCCCGCCGGCCAGTTCACGGCGCTGCTCGGGCACAGCGGCTCCGGCAAGAGCACCCTGCTGCGGGCGATCGCGGGTCTGGACCACGGGGTCACGGGAAGCGGCCGGCTGACCGCCCCGGAACGGGTGTCGGTGGTGTTCCAGGACTCACGGCTGCTGCCCTGGCGGCGGGTGCTGGACAACGTACTGCTGGGCACGGACGGCGAGGAGAAGGGGCGCGCCGCTCTTGCCGAGGTCGGGCTGAAAGGGCGCGAGCGGGCCTGGCCCAACGAGCTCTCCGGCGGGGAGGCCCAGCGGGCGGCACTGGCCCGCTCCCTGGTCCGTGAGCCCGAACTCCTGCTGGCGGACGAGCCGTTCGGGGCGCTGGACGCCCTGACCCGGATCAGGATGCACGCCCTGCTGCGACAGCTGTGGAAGGCCCATCAGCCGTCCGTGCTGCTGGTCACCCATGACGTCGACGAGGCGATCGTGCTGGCCGACCGGGTGCTGGTCCTGGACCAGGGCCGTATCGGCCTCGATCTGACCATCGACCGCCCGCACCCGCGCTCGTACCGCGATCCGCTGCTCGGCGAGTACCGCGAACGGCTGCTGACCGCGCTGGGCGTCACGGAGGACCACGCATGACCACGACCCCGAGCACCACGGAGGACCCCGTATGACCCGCCGGCTGCACCTCAACGCCTTCCTCATGAACACCGGTCACCACGAGGCCTCCTGGCGCCTTCCGGAGAGCGACCCTTACGCGCATGTCGAACTCGGCCACTACGTCCGGCTCGCCCGGATCGCCGAGCGCGGCACCTTCGACTCACTGTTCCTCGCCGACGGCCCCCAGTTGTGGGGCAACGTCGCCCAGCGCCCGGCGGGCGCGCTGGAACCGCTCACCCTCCTCACCGCCCTCGCGACGGCGACCCGGCACATCGGGCTGATCGCCACCGCCTCCACCTCCTACAACTCCCCCTACAACCTGGCCCGCAAGTTCGCCTCGCTGGACATCATCAGCGGCGGCCGGGCGGGCTGGAACATCGTCACCACCGCCGGTGAGGAGGCCGCCCGGAACTTCGGACTGGACGCCGAGCCCGCGCACGCCGAGCGGTACGCCAGGGCCGCCGAGTTCCTGGACGTGGCCCTCAAGCTCTGGGACAGCTGGGAGGACGACGCGATCGTCGGCGACAAGGCGAGCGGTGTCTGGGGCGACGACACGAAGATCCACCCGCCGCGCCACCGGGGGACGTACTTCAGCGTCGAGGGCGCACTCAACGTGCCGCGCTCACCGCAGGGTTACCCGCTGCTCGTCCAGGCCGGCTCCAGCGAGGACGGCAAGACCTTCGCGGCCCGGTACGCGGAGGCGGTGTTCACCGCCCAGCAGACCCTCGCCGACGCACAGGCCTTCTACGCCGACCTCAAGTCCCGTACGGAGGCGGCCGGCCGGAACCCCGAGCACATCAAGGTGCTGCCCGGGATCGTGCCGGTGATCGGCTCGACGGAGGCCGAAGCGCGGGCGCACGAGCAGGTCCTGGAGGACCACATCGTGTACGCGCACGGCGTCGACCGCCTGGAGAGACTCCTGCAACTGGAGCCGGGTGTACTGGAGTTGGACGCCGAACTGCCCGCCGACCTGCCGCCCGAGGACGTCATCGAGGGCGCCAAGAGCCGCTACACCCTCGTCGTCGAGCTCGCCCGGCGCGACCGCCTCACCGTCCGGCAGCTGATCGGCCGGCTCGGCGGCGGGCGCGGCCATCTCACCTTCGCGGGCACGCCCGAGCAGATCGCCGACAAGATCGAGACCTGGTTCACCCAGGGCGCGGCCGACGGCTTCAACATCATGCCCGCCGTGCTGCCGTCGGGCCTGGAGACCTTCGTCGACCAGGTCGTCCCCCTCCTCCGTGCCCGAGGCCTGCTGCGCGACGAGTACGGCCCCCGGCACCAGACCCTCCGGGAGCGCTACGGCCTCCCCCGCCCCGCCAACCAGTACGTCACCACCCCGGCGCTCGCCTCCGTCTGAAAGGACCATGCCCGTGTCCCCCATCGAGATCCAGAAGGTCACCGCCCACATCGGCGCCCGTGTCTCCGGCGTCGACATCTCCAAGCCCCTGGACGCGGAGACGGCGACCGCGCTCCGTGAGGCCCTCAACGCCCACAAGGCGCTCGTCTTCGACGAGGTGAACCTGGACGACGAGTCCCAGCAGGCCTTCGTCCGCCACTTCGGCGACGTCACCACCGCGCACCCCACGGTCTCCTCCGTCGACGGCGTCCCGAACGTCCTGCCCGTCGACAGCGAGCGCGGCCGGGCCGCCAACCACTGGCACACCGACGTCACGTTCGTCCTCAACCCGCCGCAGGCCAGCACCCTGCGCTCGATCACCATCCCGCCGTACGGCGGCGAGACCCTGATCGCCAGCTCGGCGGCGGCCTACCGCCAACTCCCGGACGCGCTGCGCCAGTTGGCGGACACCCTGTGGGCCGAGCACACCAACGACTACGACTACGCCGTCCCGGAGGAGCAGCTGGACGAGCAAGCGGCCGCCCAGCGCGCCCAGTTCACGTCCATCAAGTACCGCACGGTCCACCCGGTGGTCCGTGTCCACCCGCTGACCGGTGAACGCGGCCTGTTCATCGGCGGGTTCGCCCAGCGGATCGTCGGCCTCTCGCCGGGCGAGTCCCACAAGATCCTCGACCTGCTCCAGGCGTACGTCACCCGGCCGGAGAACATCCTGCGCCACCGCTGGTCCGAGAACCAGCTCGTCCTGTTCGACAACCGCATCACCCAGCACTACGCAGTCGACAACTACGACGGCCGGCCGCGCCGGCTGCACCGGGTCACCGTCGCCGGTGACATCCCGGTCGGCATCGAGGGCAAGGAGAGCTACTCGATCGAGGGCGACGCCTCGCACTACACGTCCGTGGCCGCGTAGTCACCGGCGTCCGCCGCCCCCGTCGTGCGCTACGGCTTGCGGCCCACGCCGCCGTGCTGGCCGATGGGGGCGGTGTCGGCGCCCGGGTCCGGGCGCCACAGCGGGACGGACACGACGCCCGGCTCCACCAGCTCCAGGCCCTCGAAGTAGCCCTCGATCTGCTCGACCGGCCGCAGGAAGTACGGCACCGCTCCGGTCTCGTTGTAGGCGTCCTGCGCCTGCTCGTAGTCCGGGTCGGTGCCGCGCGAGCCCTCGTTCAGGGACAGGTAGCTGCCGGAGGGAAGGCCCGCCATCAGGTTCCGCACCAGCTCGCGGGCCTCGTCGTAGCCGCTGACATGCCCGAGGATGCCGCTGAGGATCAGGCCGGTCGGGCGGGTGAGGTCCAGCGTCTTCCCGGCCGCCTCCAGGATGCGCCCCGGGTCGTACAGGCTCAGGTCCTCGTACGCGGTGACACCCTGCGGCGTCGAGGTGAGCAGGGCGCGGGCGTGGGCCAGGACCAGCGGGTCGTTGTCGACGTAGACGATCCTCGCGTCCGGGGCGTGGCGCTGCGCGACCTCATGGGTGTTGTCCACGGTCGGCAGCCCGGTTCCGACATCCAGGAACTGCCGCACACCCGCCTCCTCGACGAGGTACCGGATACTGCGGCCGAGGAAGGCCCGGCTGCTGCGGGCGATGGTGACGATGCCGGGGAAGACGGCGGTGTAGGCGTCGCCGGCCTCCTCGTCCACCGGGTAGTTGTCCTTGCCGCCCAGCCAGTAGTTCCAGATCCGTGCCGAATGCGGCACCGAGGTGTCGATCTCCGTCATGAGGCCATCCTCCTACGACCGGTCCTGATCACAGGGGGGTTCCGGAAGATCAGTTCGAGTCGGTCGACGTGGCCGCGGAGTCGCGGGCCCGCCACAGGTCCCGCAGGAGGGCGATTTCCGACATGTGGTGGATGAACTCCAGGTTGGTGCCCCAGAGGACGGCGATGTAGGGCTCGTCGGGGTCGGAGCCGTAGGGGTACTGGGAGAGGCCGATCGTGTCGAGCTGGGTGTCGGTCAGGGTGCCCACGTCGGCGCGCCAGCGGTCGATCGTCTGCCAGAAGCGGTCGAGGGCGAGGCCCGGGTCGGGGGTGAAGTCGACCAGCTGTCTGGGGTCCTGACGGCGTTCGCCGAAGGTCCACTCCCACTGGCCCGCGAAGCCGTGGTGCAGATGGCACAGGCGCCAAGCGATCGTGGTGACCGGGGTGACGTCGGGCTCCGGCGGGCCCGTGTGCGCGAGGACCTCCTCGACACGCTCGACGCTCACCTTCCAGTCCTCGGCGATCTTCTCGATGGTCATGCCGTCGGCGACCTGCCGGGCGACCTCCGCGTACTCGCCCGCCGGGATGTCCGGATCGCCCAGGTCCAGGACCCACTCCCCCGGGCCGAACGCCCTGGGCGTCGTCGCCTCGCCGCGGCGCCGCAGCGACCAGCAGTCGGGGACCGGCTCCCAGAGGTACTCCTCCTCACCGAGTCCGGTCAGCCGCACCTGGGCCCGCTCCCTCGCGCAGTCGAACTGGTCGAGCAGCAAGCCGAATCGGTCGGTCCGTACGCCCTGAGTCCGCATGGCCGGAGGCTAGCGGGCGGGCGGTGCGGGGCGCGAGGGAATTGCGGCGCCGCGCCCGCCCACGTCAAGTCACTTGCCCACAGGGCACGTTGAGGGAGAGGAGTGCCGTCGCCCCCTCGCTCATACGGAGCTCGGACACCGCCGCGTTCCTCAACTGTGGGAAGACCCGGCGGTATTCGGCGAGCGGAATGGACAGGAGCCGGCACAGCACCAGTCTGAGCAGGGTGTTGTGGGCCACGACCAGTACGCGTCCGCCGTCATGGGCGGCGGCGATGCGGTGCAGGGCGGCGGCGCCTCTGGCCGCGGCCGCGGCCGGATCCTCGGCGCCGGGGAAGGGGTGGGCCACCGGGTCGGCACGGAAGGCCGCCGCCGCGGCCGGGTCTTCGGCCGCGAACTCGTCGAGCGTACGGCCCTCCACCACCCCGAAGTCACATTCCCGCAGGTCGGGTTCGCGGTGCGGGGTCAGGGCGAGGGCCCGGCAGGCGGGGTCGGCGGTGGCGACGGCTCGGGAGACGGGGGACGTCCAGATCGCGTCGACCGGATGTGCGGCGGCCCAGCGGCCGAGGGCCTCGGCCTGGGCGCGTCCGGTGTCCGTGAGGGCCACGTCGCTGACGCCCGCGTAACGGTTCTCGGCGTGCCAGACGGTCTGCCCGTGGCGGGCCAGAAGAAGGGTCGTACTCATGACACGGTCCTTCCGGAGGCGGGCCCGTCCCCATGGAGGCGGGCGTGTGCGTGGTTCGCCACTGGGGGCGGCAGCCAGCCCCGTGCCGTCAGTTCGTCGAGCAGGCGGGCGTACGGCTCGGTGAAGAGGGCCGTGCGGGACGGGCGGGGGTCGAGGGTGGCCCCGACGCGGACCATGTGGTCGGTGATCTCCACCAGGGAGCCCGCCCCCGTGCCGTGCGCCGCCAGTGCCGCCATGCCCAGCGCCGGTTCCGTCTGGGCGGGTACGCGGGCCGGGCGGCCCAGGATGTCGGCGCGGAGCTGGTTCCAGTACGGGCTGCGGGCGCCGCCCCCGGTGAAGGTGAGCGGGCCGTCCAGTGGGGCGCCGAGGTGGTGGAGGTAGTCCAGGCAGAGCCGCTCCGTGAAGGCGACGCCCTGGAGGAGAGCGGCCCACAGGTCGGCGTCGTCGCGCGGTTCGCCCAGGAGCAGGGCGGAGGCCTGCGGCGCGCGGAACGGGAAGCGCTCGCCCTGGGAGACGAGGGGGTACGCCACCGCGCCCGACGGTTCGCAGGCGGCCGCCCGGGCGTCCATCGCCGCGGGGTCCGCTCCCGAGAAGAGCGCCGTCAGCACGCCGGCGCCCACCCCGGACGCCCCGCCCGGCAGCCAGGTCCCGTCCGGCGCACGGTGGTTGTAGACCACGCCGGTGGGGTCGTGGACGGGGGCGACGGCCGCCCCCTTGAGGACGAGGGTGGTGCCGAGGACCGAGTTCCACGCGCCGGGGCGCAGCGCGCCGGACGCGATCTGGGCCGCGCAGCCGTCGGTCATCCCGGCGATCACGGGCGTGCCGACCGGAATGCCGGTGGCCTCGGCGGCGGCCGCGCAGACTTCGCCGAGCCGGGTGCCGGGACGGACGACGTCGGGCAACAGGCCGTCGGGCAGCCCGAGTTCGGCGAGGGCACCGTAGGGCCAGGCGTCGCGCTCCAGGTCGTAGCCGGTCTTGAGGGCGTGACTGGAGTCGGTGCACGACGGCTCGCCGGTGAGCCGGGCGACGACGACGTCGGGCTGGTGGGCGAGGCGGAGGCGGGGCGGATGCGCGAGATGGAGGTGAGAACGCCGACCCTCCCGAGGTCGCCCCCGCCGCCCCGAGGACGAACCGGGCACACCGGCCCCGGACCCGTCCGTCACCGTGGGCGGCCGCCCGTGAGCCGAGGCCACCCCACCACCACGTCCGCCACCACCGGTGCCACTCCCCCCGCCACGCGGGCCGGTTCCCCGACCGCCGGCCCGACCGATTCCCAGCCCTCCGCCATCGCCGCCTCCGCCGGCGCCCGCGCCACGACCACCCCCATCCCGGCCGGTGCCCACGGCCCCCTCTTCGACACCGCCGCCAGCCCCCCGACCCCCGCCACCCCGTCCGGTCCCCAGCCCACCGGCCCCACCGCCACCACCGGTCCCCAGCCCCCGGCCCCCGCCGATCCCCGGACCACTGCCCCCGTCAGCGCCCAGACCCCGGTCTTCAACGCCCCCACCCCTCCCCGGACCACCACCTCCGCCCGCTCCCGGGCCCCCGTCCCCGGCATCACCGCCCGCTCCCAGGCCCCCGCCCTCGGCACCCCCGTCGGCGCCCAGGCCCCCGCCCCCGACCCCCGGACCGGCGCCCGGGCCGCCGCCGCCCGCCAAGTCGGCGTTCGTCTCCTCGTCGTACTTCTCCACCAGCCACAGTGCCTTCGGCAGTGCCCAGGTGTCCTGCACGCTCAGCCCGAGCGCCCGTGCCCGCGCCGCCTGCTCGGCGGCGCGTCCGTCGTCGTACATCAGGGCGGGCCCGACCGGTCGTCCCGGCACGTCCGTCAGGACCACGGTGCCGGACGTGCCGCATACCGCGAGGCCACCGATCCGCACGGCCCGCGCGTGCGCCCGCGCCTGCCCCATCGCCTGGCGCGAGGCCCTGCACACGCCCTGCCACCACTCCCCCGCGTCCTGCTCGTGCCGCTCCCCCTCCCGGCGCCCGGCCAGCGGAGCGGACCCTCGGCCGACCACCGTCCCGTCCAGGGTGACGGCCAGCACCCGGACGCTCTGGGTGCCCAGGTCGATCCCCAGCCAGGCCTCGCGCTCGTCCAGCATCCGTACCTCCGGGTCTCGTGGTGTCGTGCACGGATCTTTCGCGGCCGTTCGTGTGAACTTCTCAGCCTCTCTCGATATTGACCCCAGGTTTTCGCCGGCGCGAGGGATTGACGCGCAACTTCTCCCGTTACACCCTCGGTTGGCAGACCGACGCCACAGGTCAATCGGACGGGTCAATCGGACGGGTCAGGGAAACGATGAGCGGCAGCACCGGCGCACCACAGGGACCCGCGGCCCGCCAGGCCGCCGTGGCCGAGCGGGTCCTGGCCGCCGGCTCGGCGACCGCGGCCGAGCTCGCCGAGCGTTTCGGGGTGAGCCTGATGACCATCCACCGCGACCTCGACGAGCTCGAACGGCAGGGGGTCGTCAGGAAGTTCAGGGGCGGGGTGACGGCGCAGCCGTCCGGTGTGTTCGAGTCGAACGTCCAGTACCGCCTCAAGACCATGCGCAGGGAGAAGGAGGCCCTCGCCGAACACGCGCTGAAGCGCATAGAGCCCGGCATGGCGATCATGCTGGACGACTCCACCTCCACCCTCGAGATAGCCCGCCGGCTGCGCCTGGGCGGGATCACCCCCCTCACGGTCGTCACCAACTTCCTGGAGGCCCTCAACGTCCTCGCGGACCAGCGGAGCATCCATCTGATGGCCCTCGGCGGCGACTACGACCCCCTGCACTCCTCCTTCCTCGGCGTCTCCTGCGTCGAGGCGGTCCAGTCCCTGCGCGTGGACGTCTGCTTCGCGTCCACGTCGGCCGTGCACGGCGGGCACGCCTACCACCAGGAGCAGCACATCGTGTCGGTGAAGCGGGCGATGCTCGACGCGGCCGCCCGCAACGTCCTGCTGGTCGACCACACCAAGCTCGCCCGGACCGCCCTGCACCGGGTCGCCCCGCTCTCCCGCTTCGACCTGCTCCTCGTCGACGACGGGGCGTCCGCGGAGGCGCTGCGGGACCTGGATGAGCACAAGGTCCGCTACGAGGTCTGCGCGACGAAGACGGGAGATCCCCTGCGATGAGCGATCCCTTACGTGTCCTGGCGGCCGGCGACCACTTCGTCCTGCCGTCGCTGATCAGGGCGGCCGTCGAGGCCGAACTCCCCTGCGAGGTCCGCGAACTGAAGCTCGGCTGGCCCCTGGAGCCCTTCGGCCCGGTGGCCGAGGTCGACGAGGCCAGCGATGCCGAGGACGAGTTGATCGAGGCGCTCGCGGACACCCAGGTGCTGGTCACCCAGATGGGCCCGGTGACCGAACGCGTCCTGGAGTCCTGCCCCGCCCTCCGCCTGGTGGTCGTCTGCCGGGGCGGCCCGGTGAACGTCAACCTGGACGCGGCGAAGATCAACGACGTCCGCGTCTGCTACGCCCCCGGACGCAACGCCGCCGCCACGGCGGAGTTCACCATCGGTCTGATGCTGTCCGCCCTGCGCCGCATCCCCCAGGCCGACAACCTCCTGGCGGGCAAGGGGAGTTGGGAGGGGGCGACGTACTACACCTACGAACACAGCGGTCTGGAGCTGGAGGACCTTCCCGTCGGGCTCGTCGGATACGGCGCGGTGGGCAGCCGGGTGGCCCGGGCCCTGTGTGCCTTCGGCGCGCAGGTGATGGTCCACGACCCGTACGTCCGCGGCGAGATCCACGGCCTGCGGGTGCCGTCCCTCGGCGAACTCCTGCGCCGCTCCCGTGTGATCACCCTGCACGCCCGTCTCACCCCGGAGACCAGGGGCCTGCTCGGCTCCCGCGAACTCGCGTTGCTCCCGCGGGGTGCGGTGGTCGTGAACGCGGCGCGCGGCCCGCTCCTCGACGAGGACGCGCTGTGCGACGCGCTGGAGAGCGGCCTGTTGTCGGCGGCGGCCCTGGACACCTACGAGCGGGAGCCGGTGCCCCCGGACTCCCGTCTGTTCGCCCTGCGCGACCGCGTGGTCATGACCCCGCACCTGGGCGGGGCCTCCCGCGCGGTGGCGGAGAAGGCGGCGCGGATCGCCGCCGGGGAAGTGGGGCGTTGGGTGCGTGGCGAGACATTGGCGCACTGTCTGACCTGAGCCTGGAGGCGAGATGTACGTCGGTATCGATGTGGGCACGTCCATGGTGAAGGCGGCCGCGTTCGACGGTGCGGGGCGTGAACTCGCCGTCGAGTCGAGGCCGGTGGGGCTCGCGCTGCACGGAGGCGTCGTCGAGCAGGACATGGAGGAGGTGTACGCGGCCGTCGTCGCCGTACTGGAATCCCTCACCGCCCGGCTGCCGGGACCCGTGGAGCTGGCCGGTCTGACGGGTCAGGGCGACGGTGTCTGGCTCGTCGACAAGGAGGGCGTCCCCGTCCGTCCCGCCGCCTCCTGGATGGACGGGCGCGCGCACGAACTGCTCGACCAGTGGCTGGCGGACGGCACCTTCGAGACCGTCTTCCGGCGCACCGGAAGCGCCATGTTCCCGGGCTGCCCCGGCCCCCTGCTGGCGTGGCTCGACCGCTGTGAACCGAAGTCCCTGGACGCGGCGGCGACGGCCCTGTACTGCAAGGACATGGTCTACCGGCGACTCACGGGGGCACCGGCGACCACCGACGTGTCCGACGCGTCGATGCCCTTCCTCGATCCTCGTACGAGGTCGTACGACAACCGGGTGGTGGAGGTCCTCGGCCTCACCCACCGCCGGGGTCTGCTCGCTCCGATCAGCGACCCGGTCGCCACCGCCCGGGCGCGCGGCGAGGGCCTGCCGTCCGGCACACGGCTCGCGAACGGCCCGTACGACCTGCCCGCCTGCGCGCTCGGCGCGGGGGTGACGGCGCCCGGCGACGGACTGCTGATCGTGGGCACGTGTCTGGCCGCCCTCGTCGCCACGACCGAGCTGGATCTGAGCGGCGAGCCGGCGGGCCTGTACATCTCCACCGACCGTCCCGGGCACTGGCTGCGCGCGATGCCGGCGATGGTCGGTACGGCGGCCCTGGACTGGGTGCTGTCGACGACCGGCGTCCGGCACGAGGAGGTCGACGCGCTGCTGGCCGACACCCCGCCCGGCGCGAACGGTGTGCGCGTCCTGCCGTACTTCGCCCCGTCCGGCGAGCGTGCCCCCTTCGTCGAGCCCCGGCTCCGTGCCGAACTCACCGGTGTCTGCCTGGAGTCGACGAAGGCGGATCTGATCCGCGCGACCTGCGAGGGCATCGGGTTCGCCGCTCGCCACTGTCTGGAGGCGGCCGGTCTGACGGGCTCGCTGGCCGTGTGCGGGGGCGGCACACGCAGCCCCGCGTGGATGCGGCTGCTGGCGGACGTCCTGGGCCGTCCGCTGAAGGTCGTCGAGGGTGAGGTCGGCGCCCGGGGCGCGGTGCTGGCGGCGGCCGAGCGGTACGGCGTCACCCTGGACGCGGACGCGTGGACCGAGCCGACGGCGGTCGTGGAGCCGGACGCGGCACGGGCGGCGTACTACGCGAAGGCCTTCGAGGACCACCTGTCCCGCCTCGCGGGCGCCCGGGACCGGGCCCGCGCCTGACCGGAACGGGCCGCGCCCGACCGGAACGGGCCATTTCGGGCGCGCCGTCGCCGCGTACGCGCTGTACTGCTTCCCTGACCTGGCGGCGCGCGCGAGGAGGGGTTGATGACGAGGACCCGGGCATGCCCGAACTGCGGCTCGATGCAGGAGTTCCGCAAGCTCCACGACGACGAGAAGGCGGCCGTCCGGGAGGTGAGGGGTGTCCGCCACTTCGTGGACGACCTCTGGCGCTGTACGGCCGCCGGCTGTCGCACCTACTTCCGCGCCGGCCACCTCCACGACCGCGCCCTTCTCCCCGAGAAGTTCGCCAACGACGTCGGCGAGAAGGAGCGGGCCGCCGACAAGTGACGTCCGGAATCCGCCCCGGCGGGACGGATTCCGGGCTCACGCACGGGAGAGCGGCGCACCTATGCTCCCGGTTCCGACCGTTTCGCCGGACCGCTCCGGGAGGCTCTTGTGTCCGACAGGATTCACTGCCCCAGGTGTCCCAGGGGGAGGCTTCACCCGTTCCGCAAGGTCAACGCCGAGGAGGAGAGGTACATCGCGTCGGCCGGCAGGTCGGGCGCGCACGGCTACTGGCGGTGCGAGGGCCGGACGTCACTCGGGCAGTGCCTGTGGGTCCAGCCCTACTTCAACCAACGGGACGGCCTCAGCCTCCCCGCCTCCTTCAGCTGACCGGCGCGGTCACAGGTCCGGTCACAGGTTGCTGAAGTCCGGGCCCTTCGTACGGGTCCGCTTGAGCTCGTAGAAGCCCGGTACCGAGGCGACCGCCACGGTGCCGTCCCAGAGCCGGGCGGCCTGCTCGCCCTTGGGGGCGGGGGTGACGACCGGACCGAAGAAGGCGATCTGCTCGCCGTCGGGGCCGGGGACGGCTATGACGGGGGTGCCGACGTCCTGGCCGACCTTGTCGATGCCCTCCTTGTGGGAGGCGCGCAGCTCGGCGTCGAACTCGAAGTCCTTCTGGTCGAAGTACTCGATCAGGTCGGCGGGCAGGCCCACCTCCGCCAGGGCGCCTTCGACGGCCTCGCGCGTCGGGCCCTGGCCCTCGTTGTGGATACGGGTGCCGAGCGCGGTGTACAGCGGGCCGAGGATGTCGGAGCCGTGCTTCTGCCAGGCGGCGGTGACCACCCGGATCGGCTGCCAGGCCTTGGTCTCCAGCAGCTCGCGGTACTCCTCGGGCAGCTCGTCGATCTTCGGCTCGTTCAGTACCGCAAGGCTCATGATGTGCCAGCGCACCTCGATGTCCCGGACCTTCTCCACCTCGAGGACCCACCGGGAGGTCATCCAGGCCCAGGGGCACAGCGGGTCGAACCAGAAGTCGACGGGAGTCTTCGCGGCCGGGGTGCTCGCGGTTTCGGGCATGGCTCTCCTAAGAAACACGTGTGGTTGAAGCGCCAACAACGGTCACCCCCGTCCCCATTCCCGGATTCCCCGGTTCCCCGGATTCCCCTGTTCCCGCATGCCCGGTGCCAGTGCCCCATGGCAGGATCGGACCTGTCCACATACCGAACACCAGTCGAGGGAGCACTGTCCGTGCCCGGTGAGAATCTGACCCGTGACGAGGCCCGGGAGCGGGCCGCCCTGCTGTCCGTCGACGGGTACGAGGTGTCCCTGGACCTGCGTTCGGCAGTGGGCGAGGAGAGCGGGGAAAACGGGGAGAGCGGGGAGGGCCCGCGCACCTTCCGGTCCGTCACCACGATCCGCTTCCGCAGCAACGAGCCGGGCGCCACCACGTTCGCCGACCTGATCGCGCCGAGTGTGACATCCGTCTCATTCAACGGGAAGGATCTCGACCCCGGCCAGGTCTTCGACGGCTCCCGCATCCTCCTGGAGGACCTCGCCGCGGACAACGAGCTGATCGTGGACGCCCAGTGCGCCTACTCCCGCACCGGCGAGGGACTGCACCGCTTCGTCGACCCCGAGGACGGCGAGGTCTACCTCTACACCCAGTACGAGCCGGCCGACTCCCGCCGCGTCTTCGCGGGCTTCGAGCAGCCGGACCTCAAGGCCCCCTACCGCTTCGAGGTCCGGGCGCCCGAGGGCTGGACGGTGTGGAGCAACGGCGCCGGCGAGCGGACCGACGGCGTCTGGCGCTTCGCGGAGACCAAGCCGATCTCGACGTACATCACCTGTGTGGTCGCGGGCCCGTACCACTATGTGACGGACTCCTACGAGCGCACCCTCGAGGACGGTACGACGCTCCACATCCCCCTCGGCGCCCTGTGCCGCAAGGGCCTGGCCCCCTACTTCGACTCGGACGACGTCTTCCTCGTCACCAAGCAGGGCCTGGACTTCTTCCACGACCACTTCGACTACCCGTACCCCTTCGGGAAGTACGACCAGGCGTTCGTGCCGGAGTACAACCTCGGCGCGATGGAGAACCCCGGGCTGGTCACCTTCCGCGAGGAGTTCATCTTCCGCGGCAAGGTCACCCAGGCCTCGTACGAGGGCCGGGCCAATGTGATCCTGCACGAGATGGCGCACATGTGGTTCGGCGACCTGGTCACCATGGAGTGGTGGGACGACCTGTGGCTCAAGGAGTCCTTCGCCGACTTCATGGGTGCCTTCTCCCTGGTCGGCGCGACCCGCTTCACCGACGGCTGGATCACCTTCGCCAACCGCCGCAAGGCCTGGGCCTACCGCGCCGACCAGCTCCCCTCCACCCACCCCGTCACCGCCGACATCCGCGACCTCCAGGACGCCAAGCTCAACTTCGACGGCATCACGTACGCCAAGGGCGCGTCCGTCCTCAAGCAACTGGTCGCCTACGTCGGCCAGGACGCGTTCCTGGAGGGCGCGCGGCGCTACTTCAAGCGGCACGCCTACGGCAACACCCGCCTCGGTGACCTGCTGTCGGTGCTGGAGGAGACCAGCGGCCGGGACATGGCGGCGTGGGCACGGGCCTGGCTGCAGACGGCGGGCGTCAACTCCCTCACCCCACAGGTCCTGTTGGACGCGGAGGGGCGCGTGGACGAGCTGGCGGTCCTTCAGGAGGCGGCGGAATCGCACCCCGAACTGCGGCCGCACCGGGTGGCGGTGGGCCTGTACCGCCGTACGGCCGAAGGGGCGTTGGAGCGGTACGCGCGCGCCGAGGTCGACGTCGACGGCCCCCGTACGGTCGTGGCGGAGCTGGCGGGTGCTCAGGCGCCGGAGCTGGTCCTGGTCAACGACGACGACCTCACGTACTGCAAGATCCGGTTCGACGCGGGCTCCCTGGAGACGCTGAAGGCGGCCCTCGGCGACATCACGGACCCCCTCGCACGAGCCCTGTGCTGGTCGGCGCTGTGGAACATGACGCGGGACGCGCTGCTGCCGGCGCGGGAGTTCGTGGACATCGTGCTGCGCTTCTCCGGCCGCGAGTCGAGCATCGGCGTCCTGCAGATGCTGCACGCGTGGGCGGGCTCGGCACTGGCCCACTACGCGGCGCCGGCCTGGCGTCCGGAGGGCGAGCGGGTGCTGACCGAGGGTGCCTTGCGCGAGCTGCGGGCGGCCGAGGCGGGCAGCGAGCACCAGTTGGCGTGGGCGCGTTTCCTCGTGGTGGTGGCGTCGGCGCCGGCCGAGCTGGAGCTGCTGCGGGGGCTGCTGGAGGGCACCGAGAAGATCGACGGACTGGCGGTCGACCAGGAGCTGCGCTGGGCGTTCCTGGAGCCGCTGACGGCGCACGGCGTGGTGGGCGAGCCCGAGCTGGCGGCCGAACTGGCCCGTGACGACACCGCGTCCGGCAAGCGCCACCAGGTCCGCTGTCTCGCCTCCCGCCCCTCGGAGGCCGTGAAGGCGCAGGCGTGGGCCCAGGTGGTGGAGTCGGACGCGCTGTCCAACGCGCTGGTGGGGGCGACGATCGCGGGCTTCGCCCAGCCCTCGCAGCGCCCGCTGCTGGCGCCGTACGTCTCGAAGTACTTCGAGGCGATCGAGCGGGTGTGGCGGGAGAGGTCGATCCAGATCGGGATGGACGTGGTCGGCGGCCTGTTCCCCTCGCTGCTGGACTCGCGGGAGACGCTGGACGCGACGGACGCGTGGCTGTCGGCCCACGAGGACTCGGCCCCGGCGCTGCGGCGGCTGGTGCTGGAGGCGCGGGACGACCTGGCGCGGGCACTGCGCGGACAGGCGTGCGATGAGGCGGGCGCTTGAACCGGCGCGGCGGGCGCTTGAGCCGATGCGGCGGACGCCTGAGCCGGCCCGGTTCTCCGGCCGGAGTCGGCCCCGACCTATGGCCTGAGATTTGGCGGTCGGTCACCGTTACGGAATTCAGGCAATAGCAGCCGTAACCCCTGGTCCACACCCGAACGGACCAGGGGTTTTCCGCCTCTACTCGGCACCCGAACACCCGTCCTTTAGTGCCGTCTTGTCCGTATTTGTCGACAGGCGTGTAACAGCGGTTAGGGGCCGGACCCGGGGCGGGAACCTCAACGCCATGAACCACAACACCCCGCTCCCCCCGGCCTCCCCCCGCCCCCTGCGCCACCTCGCGGAGGTGCACCGCCGGGTCGTCACGACGGCCCAACTCCGTTCGCACGGCGTCTCGTCGGCGGAGATGAACGAGCAGTGCCGCCCCGGCGGCCCGTGGCAGCAGGTCCTCCCGGGCGTGTTCCTGCTCCACCCGGGCCCGCCGACCAGCGAGGAGCGGCTGCACGCGGTGCTGATGTACGCGGCACGGGAGTCGGCGCCGGGTGTTCCGTCCCAGCCGAACGCGGACGACCCGCACCGGCCGGTCTACGCGGAGACGATGATCACGGGCCTGGCGGCGCTGACGCTGCACGGCTTCACCTCGGCGCCTCCCCTGCTCTCGATCGAGAAGATCGACGTACTGGTCCCGCGCCTGCGCCGGCTGCGCTCGACGGGTTGCGCCCGCGTCGTCCGCACACCGTCGCTCCCGACTCCCCAGCAGGTGACGGGAGTTCCGATCGCACCGGTGTCCCGCGCGCTGGCCGACGCGGTCTCGGAACTCTCCGACGCGGGCGCGGTGCGCCGGCTGCTCACGGAGGCGGTGCGCGGCGGTCACTGCGAACCGGCGGCGGTGGTACGGGAGTTGAACAACGCCAAGCTGCTGAGCCGGCCGCATGTCGTGGACGCGGTCGACTCCCTGCTGGCCGAGGGCCGGGCGATCGCCGAGGACCGCCTCTACCGCATGGTCCAGGAGTACGGCCTCCCCGACCCGGTCTGGAACGTGGACCTGCGGCTGCCGGGCGGCCCCCACCTGGGCGGCCTCGACGCGTACTGGCCGGAGCAGGCGGTCGCCGTGGAACTCGACACCCGCGCCCCCCGCCAGGACGAGGACGCGATGTGGTCGGAGTACGCCCGCAAGCGCGAGACCTTGGAGCGCCTCGGCATCACGGTCGTCCACATCACCCCCAAGAAGCTGCGCGACGCGATGGACCAGCAGGCGGCGGTGGTCCGCACGGCCCTGATGGCGTCCGGCGACCGCGACCCGGCCGCGTATGTCGTGGTGCTGCCCCGGTAGTGACGGACCGGGACAGGCATCAGGAGGGGAGAGGAGGGGTCGCCGGGATTTTCCGGGCGGCCCCTCCTCGTGCGTGCGCGGAGCCACGGAGAGCAGAACGAGAGAGTAAGCTACGTGGAGCCTAAGTAAGATTCAATCTACGTAATATCGAATCTAGTAACATCGAATCCAGGTTCATGGGAGGCGGTCGCCGATGGAGTTCCGGGGCAGAGCGGCCGATCTCAGGGTGCTGTCGCGGCAGCTGGAGACCGTGGCGGAGGGCAGGGGCGCCACCCGTGGACGAGCCGTGATCATGACGGGCCGGAGGCGGGTCGGGAAGTCCCGGCTGGTTCAGGAGTTCTGCGACCGCTCGGGCCTCCCCTACACGGTCTTCCAGGCGACTCGCGGCCGCAATCCCGTGGCCGAACGCGCCGACTTCGCGACGGCACTCGGCCCCCTCACCGGCGCGGAGCTGGTGGCCGGGCTGCGAGCCGCCGACTGGAACCAGGCCCTGCGCTCCCTCGCACTGGCCCTGCCGGACGACACCCCGAGCATCGCGGTGATCGACGAGGTGCCGTGGCTGATGGAGGGGGACGGGGAGTTCGAAGGGGCCCTGCAGACGGTGTGGGACCGGTATCTGTCGGCGAAACCCGTCCTGCTGATCCTCGTCGGCAGTGACATGGCGGTCATGGAGTCCCTCCAGTCCCATGGGCGGCCGTTCTTCGGCCGGGCCGCCAAGATGACCGTACGGCCGTTGCATCTCGCCGACGTGCAGGCGATGACCGGGCTCGGCGCGGCCGACGCGGTGGACGCCCTGCTGATCACGGGCGGATTCCCCGAGATCGTCCAGTCCTGGCGCCCCGGGACATGCCGTGCGGACTTCCTGGAGGAGTCCATGGGCAATCCGCTCTCCCCCCTCCTCGCGGCCGGTGAACTGACACTTCTGGGAGAGTTCCCGGAGGCCTCCCACTCCCGGGCCGTACTCGAGGCCATCGGCAGCGGCGAACGCACCTTCTCCACCATCGCCTCCCAGGCCGGAGGCGCGGGGGCACTGCCCTCCGGCACTCTGGCCCCCCTGCTGAACACCTTGCAGGCCAAGCGGGTCGTGGCGGCGGACCTCCCCCTCTCGGCGAAGCCGGACACCAAGAACAAGCGGTACCGCATCGCGGACCCCTACCTCCGCTTCTGGCTCGCCTTCCTCCAGCGCGGGCTCCCGCTCATCGAACGCGGCCGAGGCGATCTGGCCCTCGAACGCATCGAACGCTCATGGACCTCCTGGCGCGGACGGGCCGTGGAACCCGTCGTGCGCGCTTCCCTCCTCCGCCTCCTCCCGAACGCCGACTGGCCGGACACCGAGGCGGTCGGCGGCTGGTGGAACCGCCAGAACAACCCCGAGATCGACCTGATCGGCACCGACCGCGAACCGGTGGCCGGCTCGGTCCGGTTCGCGGGCTCGATCAAGTGGCTGGAGTCGCAGCCCTTCGGCAGACATGAGTACGACACCCTCGTACGGGACGTGCTCGCCGTTCCCGGCGCCGACCCCGGGACACCCCTGGTGGCGGTGTCCCGGGCCGGCGTGGACAAGGACCTGCCGCTGGCGGGCTGGTGGGGCCCGGAGGACCTGGTCGAGGCCTGGCGCTAGGGCGTGTTGCGCCCGGCGGGCGGGACTTTCGCGACACGCCCTGGACAGCTCGGCCCACGCGGTCAGGCCAGGGCCTGTGCGGCCGCGGCCCTGGCTCGCTCGGCGTAACGGCCGCCGAGGACGAACGGGACGACGAACGCCAGTACTTGAGCGGTGACGAGCGGCACGGTCGCGGAGTGGTCGTAGTGGACGACGTAGGCGCAGGCGAGGGCGCCGAGGGTGAATCCGGCGGCCCAGATGGTCGTGAGGACCATGTTGACCCTGATGAACCGGGGCGCGTTCCAGAACTCCCGGGGCACCTCGGCGCGGGCGAAGGCCAGGGTGAAGGGACGGCGTACGGCGAGGGAGGCGAGGGCGGTGGCGGCCAGGGTGCCGTTGGCCAGCGCACCGATCCAGTGCTTCAGGCCCGAGGCCGGGTCCGTCAGGGCGATGGCGGCCATGACCACGAAGAAGACGCAGGTGGCGGCCGAGAGCAGTTCGACGCCACGGGCGCGGAGCTGCGCGGCGAGCAGTAACAGCGCGGCGAGGGCGGCGACACCCGTGCCCAGTCGCCAGTCGACGGGGCTCAGGGCCGCGTAACACAGCCAGGGCGCGAAGCCGCGGACATAGTTCACCGGTCGTCTCCTCCGAGGATCGAGAGTCCAACATTGGACGGTCGAAGTATGACCGGTCGATCTTGCACCGTCCACCCATGACGGGTTAAAGCCGGAACAGTGGGGTTAGGGTGAGGTCATGAGCCTGCCCCATGCCCTCCTCGGGCTCCTCTCCGAGAAGCCCGCCAGCGGATACGACCTGCTGAAGCGGTTCGAGACCGGGCTGTCCCTCGTATGGCCCGCGCAGAAGAGCCAGGTCTACGGCGAGCTGGGCAAGCTCAGCGACAAGGGCCTCATCGAGATCACGGGGACCGGCGCCCGCCAGCGCCGCGAGTACGGCATCACCGACGCCGGGCGCGCGGAACTGCGCCGCTGGCTCACGGAGCCGGACCTGGACCTGGCATTCCGCAGCGCCGCCCTGCTCCGCGTCTTCTTCCTCTGGACCCTCACCCGCGACGAGGGCGCCGCCTACCTGGAAAAGTTCGCCGACCACAACCACGAACGCCTGAAGGCACTGGAGTCCATCCGCGACAACGCGGAATGGATCGGAGACCCGGTCCAGATCTGCGGCTGGCTCATGCTCGAATACGGCCTACGGGGTTCCCGAACCGCCGAGGAATGGGGCAGCTGGGCGGCGGAACAACTCACGGAGTACCTGCGGCCCTGACGCACTCACAGCGGATCAGGCAGCGCCGGCGGCACCGTCGCCCTCAGGTGGACGCCGTCGATCAGTGCCGCGTACGCCGCGATCATGCGGGTGCGGCTGAAGCGTTCGCGGCTGGCCGCCAAGGCAGGGGCGAGGTCGGTTCTGGCGGCCGCCGCCTCGGTCCAGGCGCCGGCGATCGCCACCGGGTCCTGCGGGGTGACGAAGCCGTGGCCCGCCACGATCGCCGCGCTGTCGCCGACGTCCGTGGAGACCGGTACGGCCCCGCACATCATGCCCTCGACGAGACAGAGGGGGGCCGCCTCACCCCAGGACGAGGTCAGCGCCACCACGTCCGCGGCGGCGTACACATGCTCCATGTCGTGCCGTACGCCCAGCAGGTGCATCCGGCTCGCGAGCCCCCGGTCCGCCCCGAAGGCGACCGAGATGTCCGCGTCCAGGCCGAAGTTGGCCGGCGTCATCCCGGCGCCGCACATCAGCACCTGCCCCTCGGGCTCCCCCGCCAGCCACTCCCGCGCCGACCGCAGGAACAGCGGGACGTTCTTCATGGCGTCGTAGCGGGCGGCGAAGACGACCACCGGTGCCGTGGCGGGGATGCCGAGGGAGGTGCGCAGGGCGAGGCGGCGGGCCGCGTCGGGGCGGAAGCGGAGGAGGTCCACGCCGTTGGGGATGACGTGCAGCAGCTCACCCGGCACCCCCGCCGCCTCGTACGCCGCCCGCGTCGACTCCGCGCAGCACACACACGCGACGACCGTGCCGTCCGCGATGGCCGCCTTCAGCTCGTCCAGGGCGGCGCCCTGGTTCTCGGGGTCGGAGCGGTGCAGGCAGACGACGACGGGACGGCGCGGCAGGCCGGCCTGGTTCAGAAGCCGCAGCGGCTGCTCCTTCAGGGAAAGGATCACATCCGCGTCCGCCGTCGCCCGTGCGGTATCGGCCAGTTCCGGACCGGTGAAAACGGCCGGATCCCCGCTCACGCCACCCGGTCCGAAACTCCGGCCGAGCGAGGAGACGCCCACGCCGGCCGAGGTCAGCGACCGGTAGCAGGCGTCGTCCTCCATCCGCTGCCGGGTGGCCTCGCGGTGCACCTCGCCATGGATGCTCAGCACACGATGGTGCTGGTCACCCTCCTGCAGTCCGAGGACCACATCGGTATGAACGATCCGGGCTCCGCCGGAGAAGAAACCCTCGTAGACCGAGAGCACGTGCAGTCCGCGCCTCGCACGCACACGACCACCCGCCTTGCCACAAATCGAGCCATCCCCGAGAACTGCGGGTTAGCCGATATGAGGCGCCATCAATATTGCGTACGGATTAACTTGGCGCTTCGTGTCGGAGTCCTCTCGATTACACCCGGCGTTTGTTTACACGGACGAGCGAATGGCGGCGGTTCCGTAAGAATGTCCCGTGATTTTCTCGATCACCTTCGCAGAAATCGTCTTGGGCGCGGCCGAGGGAACGACCGGGGCGTTCGGGAGCGCCGAGAAGACGCCCGCCCTCGCGGACCAGTCCGCGAAGACGCCGTGGAACAGCTGGTGGGGTTCGCTCCGCCGCGAACCGGTCAGGTATGCCATGCGTTCGACGGTAGGGAGAAATGGCCCGCTGCTACTGTCCAATGACATGCGGGAAACGCAGACCAATCGGACGCGGACCAATCGGCCGCAGACCCATCAGACGCGGGCCCAGCTGGCGGGTGATCTGCTTCTCCAGCTCGGCCGGGACGGCACCGGTCCGCTGCACGAGCGGGTCAAACGTGCCCTGCGTACGGCGATCAGGGCGGGGCGGATCGAGATCGGTACCGCGCTGCCGCCCAGCCGCAGGCTCGCCGCCGACCTGGGTGTCTCGCGCTGGGCGGTGACCGAGGCGTACGGGCAGCTGGTCGCCGAGGGGTATCTGGAGGCGCGGACCGGCTCCGCGACCCGGGTCCGGTGGTCGAACACGGCGGACGACGGGGCGGCACACCGTGCGCCCCGCCCGGCACCCGCCGCCCGCTTCGACCTGGCACCGGGCCTGCCGGACCTACGGGCGTTCCCGCGCCGCCGCTGGGCGGAGGCGGTCCGTGCCCAGGCGGCGACCGTGGCCTTCACCGAGCTCGGTTATCCCCCGCCCGGCGGCCACCCCCGGCTGCGCGCGCTGCTCGCCGCCAGTCTGAACCGCTCGCGCGGGGTCGTTGCCGCCCCCGAGGACGTGACGGTCTGCACGAGCGTCACCGACGGCGTACGGCGTGTGTGCCAGGTGCTGCGGGCCCGTGGCATCACGGCGGTCGGCTGCGAGGAGCCGGGCTGGACGCGGCTGCGCGAGGTGATCCGCGCGGCCGGTCTGGAGCCGGTGCCGGTGCGGGTGGACGGGGGCGGGCTGCGCGTCGAGGACCTCGGCCGGCACCCCGGTCTGCGGGCCGTACTCGCCTCCCCGGCCCACCAGTTCCCGCTCGGCACCGTCCTCGCCCCCGAGCGCCGGGCCGCCCTGCTGCGCTGGGCCCACGAGGTCGACGGCGTCGTACTCGAAGACGACTACGACGCGGAGTTCCGCTACGACCGGCGGCCGGTCGCGGCGCTGCAGGGCATGGATCCGTCGCGGGTCGTGCTGTTCAAGTCGCTCAGCAAGATCCTCTCCCCCGCGCTCGGCATCGGCTGGCTCGTGGCGCCGCCGCGCTGGACCCATGAGCTGCACCTGGCCGACCAGACCGCGGCCCAGCCCCCGCCCCTGGACCAGCTGGCCTTCGCCGACCTGCTGGAGTCCGGCGCCTACGACCGCCATCTGCGCGCCTGCCGCAAGCGGTACCGGGACCGACGGGACGCGCTGGTGCGGGCGCTCGCCGAGCGGTTGCCGCAGGCGCCGGTGTCGGGGGTCGCGGCGGGGCTCCACCTCATCCTGCGGCTGCCGGCGCACGTGGACACGGGGGCCGTGGTGACGGCCGCGGCCGCCCGGTCGCTGCTGGTCGCCGACCTCGCCGCGTACCACGCCACCGAGGACCACACCGATCACGGCCTGGTCCTCGGCTACGGCAACCTCGCCGACGGGACGGTGGAGGAGGCGGTACGACAACTGCGCGCGGCGCTCGCCGAAGCGAGCCGCCGGGGCCCGTCGCGGCCCTAGCCCCGCCCCAGCCCTGCCCCAGCCCTTTCCTAGCCCTGTACTAGCCCTTCTTCAGGACCAGTTCCGTGTTGCGGTCGTTCGGGTCGCCGCCGAGGACCTTGCTGGAGCCGGGGGCGTTGTAGGCGATCTCGCGGTAGAGGGACGCGAGGCCGGTCTGGGTGAGGTCGGAGAAGTCGGTGCGGTGCGGGGCGGCCGACTCGACCAGGGTGGTGAACAGGGAGAGGGTGCCGTCCTTGTTGTCGGCGATCTCGATCACCCGGGCGAGCTGGGGGTGGTCCACGTGCGAGGCCGTCGAGATCTCCCAGAACGAACGGCCGCCGGACGCCTTGTGCGGGGTGATGTCGTTGCGGTGGATGTGGCCGTTCACCCAGGCGAGCACGTTGGCGTGCTTGGCGAGGACGGAGAGGACCGCCTGACCGCCGTGGCGGCGCTCCTTGGGGCGGGCGGGGTCGACATGGGAGGTGTTGTCCATCGTCTGGCTGGTGTGGTGGCTGAAGACGACGGCGTACGAGTGCTTGTAGTCCCGCAGTTGCTTGTCCAGCCAGTTCAACTGGGCCGTCCCGATGGAGCCTTCGTAGTGGCCGCCCGGGTCGGTGGTGTCGATGCTGATGCCGATGACGTCGTCGGCGATGCGGAAGGTGTAGTACTGGGTGCCCGCCGCGAGGTTGGCGGAGGAGTATCCGTGCCCCACCGGGCCGAGACCGCGGTACGCCGGGTCGAGGTGGGCCTTGAGGTACTCGGCCCGGGTGTGCGGCGCCCGCCTCTCGTCCGGTGTCACCGAACGCATGTCGCGCGCGTGCGCCTTCAACAGGTCCCGGAAGCCGTGGCCCTGCGGGTCGTTGCCGCTCCTGATGTGGTCCTGGAGCTTCTTGGCCTCGGCCGCGGACAGGTTCATCAGCTTCTTGCCACCGACCGCGTACTCGGCGAGCCAGGAGTCGCCGTGGCCGTAGCAGCCCAGCGGCAGGGCGTCGTGGTTGCCGACCGTGGAGTACCAGGGCAGGTTGAGGCCGGGGCTGCGGACCTCGCGGGTCGCGGCGGCCAGGAAGCCCTCCAGGTGCGGGAAGCCGAGCTGCTTGTCGCCGTCGCGGACGGTGGAGTCGGGCTGCCAGTAGAGCCCCAGCCCGCTGTTCTGGACACCTTCGTAGTGCCGCGGGTCACCGGAGTTGGGCGTGATCCGCCCCCCGCTCATGATGGTGAGGAACCACTCCAGCTCGGTCTTCGCGTTGTTGTCCGTGTTGTCGCCGGTGGTCATGGCGAAGTGGAGCGGGGTACCGGTGACCGGCGCTCCGCGCAGCGCGTTGATCCGCTCCACCAGCGAGATCGCCCCGTGCACGGTCAGCGCCTCGTGCGGACGCCAGGCGTGCTTGTCGGTCGAGCGGAGGTACTCGAGGCGCAGCGGGTGCTGTGCGTCGATCAGGTGCATGTCGGTGAGCTGCACGAAGGCCGCGAGTGCGGTACGGCGGCCGGCGCGGCCCGACTTGGGGGCGGCGAGGTCGCCGCGCACGACACGCGACCAGCCGGGGCCGTCGCCGAGCCTGCGGTACTGCGCGCCGGTGCGCGGGGCGGCGACCGTGGCGAGGGTGGTGCCCTTCGTGTACGGCGCGAGGGGCGCGGCCTCGATCTGGCGGGAGTGCGCCACGGTGGCCTGGTGGGCGTCGGTGGCCGTGGTGGCGGCCTGGCTGTCGGTGGGCCGCAGGGCGTAGCCGACGCCCGCGGAGACGGCCGCCGCGCCGGTGGCGGCGAGGACGGTACGGCGGTTGATCGCCGGGGTGGCGGCGACGACAGAGCGTATGCGCGACATGGCGCGATCTCCCCGAGTGCGAACGCGTCGGCAGTGGTCGCGGGCCGTCGCTTCCGCGAACTTCCCGCTCGTACTGGATGCTTGGCACCGGGGATGACCTGCGCGTGAACGAGACGGCAACGGGTGACACCGATCACCGTACGTGGATCTAGGAGAACCCTGTGCGTTTGCGGGCGCTCTTCGGACGGCCGGGGGGCGGTCACGCCGCGTTCATCTTTCGGGGTAGTCACCTTCTCGGCCGTGAACGGCCGAGCTTGTGTGCTCGGTCGTTCACACCTCGTCGCGCTCCCGACTGCCCCTTACGACAGGACGGTCACGGGTCGCATCTCCCGCTATCGGCTAGGCCGGTGACGGAACGGGCATGGTGACGAATGCCCACGCCGAGCGTGCGCGGTTGCGCACGTTGACCCCGGCGACGACATCGGCGGGGCCAGCGAGCCCGCACCGACGACAACGGAAGTGGTCCCTCTCGGACCGGTTGGCCCGCTCAGTGTGCCCGCAGCGCGGGCAGCGTTGCGAGGTATGGCGCGCGTCCACCTCCACAAACGGCACCCCGGCCTTCTTGGCCTTGTAGGCCAGGTGCTGTCCGAGCTGGTGGAAGGACCAGGAGGAGAGAGTGGCCCGCTGGTCGCGGCGAAGCCGTACCCGCTCGCGGATCCCGCCGAGTTGCTCGACGGCGATCCCGCGACCGGTGCGTTGCGCGACGGACACGATCCCCTTGCTGATCCGGTGGTTCACATGGGTGGCATGGCGATGCTCCTTCTGGGCGCGGCGGGCGAGGCGGCGGGTCGCCGAGCGGGTCTGCTTCCGCTGCAGTTCGGCACGCTTATGGGCCTGCCAGCGCCGGTATCGGCCCAAACGCCGACCCTGGTAGTTGGTTCCGTCGCTGGTGGTGGCCAGATTCACGATGCCCCGATCGACGCCGATCCAGTCGACCGGCTCGTACACCTCGGGCTCGGGCAGCTCGCAGGTGGCGACGAGGTACCACTTGCCGTTGCGGAACACCAGATCGCTCTCACCCTTGCGGTACTCCACCAGCGTCTTCATCTGGTCGGGCGAGCACACGAACCGGACGCCCTTCATCCGCCCGTCCACCGTCCAGATCGACACAGTGCGCGCGTCGTACTGCCACGACAGGCAGCGGTCGTCGAACGGCTGCGCCGCCTGCGCCCGGAACGCAATCGCGGCGCTGACCGCCTTGCGATACCGCCGGGACGTGGGAGCACCCAGCTTCCCGGCCCGCAGGCCCGCCTTCAGTGCCGCGTAGGCGTCAACGACCTTCTTCACCGCTCGCACCGCCGGCTGCGCCGACAGACCGAACGTCGCCTTCAGGTCCGCGTACACCTCCTTCTGCAGACCATTGCGGTCCGTCAGTTTTTTGGTGAACGCTACCTGCGCGGCGTAAGTGGCAGCCCGGTTGCAGGCACGCAGGGTCGCCTCCAGCACCGACGCCTGCCCGGGCGTCGGCAGCAGCTTCACCCGCACCACCAACTTCATGACATCGGACCGTAGTGCGACACCCGCACACACGATCACCCTTCACCCGGCAACCACCCAAACCAGCGATCCATCGACCTGCTGTTCGCCCCGTCGCGACCATCGCCAGAAGGAGGTGACGCTATTCTGCGGCGCTCTGCAGAGTGGCCACCGTCACATGCCCTGTCACCGGCCGGTCCCGCCACAGGGCCAGGCCCACGTCGACCAGCCGTACCCGCCTGAGCTCCGGCACCTCCGTCAGCGGGTGCCAGGCCGCCATGTCCGTCGAGCCGTTGGTCTCGGGGCGGAGTTCGCCGCCGATGACGCGGCCCTCGTAGACCAGGCGCAGGCCCTGGTGGTCGACGGTGCGGCCGAAGCGGCGGGGGAAGTGGAAGCGGTTGGTGTGGACGCCGAGGAGGCCGGTGATCTCGATCAGGTAGCCGGTCTCCTCGTCCACCTCCCGCAGGACCGTGTCGTAGGGGTCCTCGCCGTGTTCCATGCCGCCACCCGGCAGGGTCCACTCGGGCCGACCGTCGCCGTCGTACCCCCGGGCCAGGAGGAGTTGGTCGTCACGGACGCACATGGCGTAGGCCGCCACCCTCAATGTCGTTCGCACAGAGGGAAGTTAGCCGGAGACGGGAGGATTGGCAGGTGAGTATTCGGCGCGAACTCCGTCCACGCCTCGCCCGTGAGTTGCAGTGCGGTGCCCGTCGCCCGGGGCCCCGGCGAGACGCCCGAACTCGGCGATCCCGCCTGGGGACCCGCCTGGCTCGCCGCCCGGAACTACCTGGAGCTCATCGCCACCGCACCGGACCGCATCCGCGGCTGCGCCCACGACTCCTGCGTCCTGCACTTCTTCGACACCTCACGCAACGGCACCCGGCGCTGGTGCTCGATGGCCGCCTGCGGAAACCGGGCGAAGGCGTCACGTCATTACGCGCGCTCGAAGGAATCCTGAACCACCCGGAACTGTCGGGTGATTTGACGTCATTGACACCCCTTGCACCTAAAGTGCATAGCGGGTTTTCCCCATACGTCCATATCGCTTCGGTCAACACTTCCCAAACAACTGTCCCTTGGGTAAAGCTGTGCGCTCGTCCGGCACTGGAAACTTTCACCTACAAGGGATGCCGATGACCCTCACCCCCCAGAGACGCGTGGCCCGCATAGCCGTGGCCGCCGGTCTCGTCGCCGCGCTCTCCGCGGCGGGGCCGATACCCCTGGCCTTCTCCGCGGACGGCCCGTCCGCCACCACGCCCTCGGACGGCACCGTCAAGTCCGCGGCGGACAAGCTCGGTTCCGACGACGCCGACCTGCTCGCCGAGGCCAAGGCCCACGGCGACAAGAACATCACGATGATGGTCGCCACGGCCCCCGGCAGGACCGAGCAGGTCGCCGAGGAGCTGGACGCGGTCAAGGGCGGCACGGTCGGCAAGACGTACGACAAGCTCGGCTACGTCCGTGCAACCGTCCCCACGAGCAGGGCGGACGCGGCCATCGCCGCCGCCGCGAAGCTCTCCTCCGTGCACGGCATCGACCTGCGCGACGAGATACCGCTGGACGACCCGAGTGTCGCGTCCACTGCCAAGTCCTCGTCGGCGACGGCCACTTACCCGGCCCCCGACAAGAAGACCCCGGCCAGGAACCCGTACAACCCGTCCTTCGAGACGGGCGCCGTCGACTTCGTCAAGGAGCACCCGAAGGCGGACGGGCGCGGGGTCACCATCGGCATCCTGGACTCCGGCGTCGACCTCGGCCACCCGGCGCTGCAGAAGACCACCACGGGTGAGCGGAAGATCGTCGACTGGGTGACGGCGACCGACCCGGTCAACGACGGTGACCGGACCTGGCGTCCAATGCTCACCTCGGTCTCCGGGCCCACCTTCACCTACGGCGGCAAGACCTGGACGGCGCCGGCGGGCTCGTACCGGATCAGCACCTTCCTGGAGTCGTACACCACCGGCGGCGACGCGGCGGGCGACGCGAACCGGGACGGGGACACCACGGACAGCTGGGGCGTGCTGTACGACGCCGCCGCCGGGACCGTGCGCGTCGACCTGAACAACAACAACGACTTCAGCGACGACACCCCGATGAAGCCGTACAAGGACGGCTTCCAGATCGGGTACTTCGGCACCGACAACCCGGCGACCGACGTCGTCGAGCGGCAGCCGTTCGTCGTCGAGATCCGCAAGGACGTCGTCTACAACTCCACCGGTTCGAAGGCCGACTTCGTCAACATCGGTGTCATCGAGTCCGAGCACGGCACGCATGTCGCGGGCATCACCGCGGCCAACGGCCTGTTCGGCGGCAGGATGAACGGCGCGGCCCCGGGCGCGAAGATCGTCTCCTCCCGCGCCTGCACCTGGACCGGCGGCTGCACCAACATCGCCCTCACCGAGGGCATGATCGACCTCGTCGTCAACCGCGGTGTCGACATCGTCAACATGTCGATCGGCGGCCTCCCGGCGCTCAACGACGGCAACAACGCCCGCGCCGAGCTGTACACGCGGCTCATCGACACCTACGGCGTCCAGCTGGTGATCTCCGCCGGCAACTCCGGTCCCGGCGCCAACACCATCGGCGACCCGGGCCTCGCCGACAAGGTGATCTCCGTCGGCGCGGGTATCTCCAAGGAGACCTGGGCCGCCAACTACGGCTCCCAGGTGGAGAAGAAGTACGCGCTCCTCCCCTTCTCCTCCCGTGGCCCGCGTGAGGACGGCGGCTTCACGCCGACCCTGGTCGCGCCCGGCGCCGCGATCAACACCACCCAGACCTGGCTGCCCGGCGCCCCGGTCGCCGAGGCGGGCTACTCGCTGCCGGCCGGCTACTCGATGCTGCAGGGCACCTCGATGGCCTCCCCGCAGGCCACCGGCGCCTCCGCGCTGCTGCTGAGCGCCGCCAAGCAGAAGGGCATCGACCTCACCCCGGCGACCCTGCGCACGGCGCTGACCTCGACGGCCAAGCACATCAAGGGCGTTCAGGCCTACGAGGAGGGCGCGGGACGCATCGACATCGTGGACGCGTGGGACGCGATCCGCGACGACGCCACCGCCCACGAGTACACCGTCAAGGCGCCGGTCGACACCGCGATCGACTACGCGCTGAAGACGCCGGGCTTCGGCACCGGTCTGTACGACCGCGAGGGCGGTCTGAAGGCGGGTGACAAGAAGACGTACGACGTCACCGTCACCCGCACCTCCGGTCCGGACAAGGCCGTGCGGCACAGGCTGCGCCTGGAGAACAACGCCGGTGACACCTTCAAGCTGCTCGGCGACGACGACGTCAGGCTGCCGCTGAACCAGCCCGTCACGGTGAAGGTGCAGGCGCACCCGCGGTCCGCCGGCATCAAGAGCGCGATCCTGGACGTCGACGACCCGAGGACCGAGGGCACCGACAAGCAGATCCTGGCGACCGTGGTGGTCTCGACTCCGGTGAAGTACACCTTCTCCGCCGCGAACACCGTGCAGCGCAACAGCTCGCAGTCGTACTTCGTGACCGTGCCCGAGGGCGCCAAGTCCCTCGAGGTGGCCATCGGCGGGCTGAAGGACAAGAGCCAGACCCGGTTCATCGCCATCCACCCGTACGGCGTCCCGGTCGACAACACCTCGACCCCGTACTGCTACAACAACTACCTCGACGGCAACGGCTGCAAGCCCGACGTCCGTTCCTACGCCGACCCGCAGGCCGGTGTCTGGGAGATCGAGGTCGAGTCGCGCCGCACCTCGCCGCTGCTCGACAACCCGTACAAGCTGAACCTCGCCGTCTACGGCGCCGCCTTCGACCCGGAGACGGTGACCGTGCCCGAGGCCAAGGTCGGCACCCCGGCCACCGCCTCCTGGAAGGTCACCAACAACTTCGCCGCGATCGACGGCAAGCTGGTCGGCGGGCCGCTCGGCTCGGCGAAGTCGGCCCGCCCGACCATCAAGGAGGGCGAGACCCAGATCACCACGGTCGAGGTGCCCGCCGGAGCCAAGTCCCTCGACGTCGCCATCGGCAATGTCTCGGACGCCTCCGCCGACCTCGACCTGACGGTGAAGAACGCCGCCGGCACGACCGTCGGCTCCTCCGCCGACGGCGACTCGGAGGAGGCGGTCTCCATCGCCTCGCCCGCCGCCGGCACGTACACCATCGAGGTCGCGGGCTACTCCGTCCCGGCCGGCTCGACCGCGTACGACTACCAGGACGTCTTCTTCTCCGCCGCCCTGGGCACCGTCACGGTCGACGGCTCGACGCCGGTCAAGCTCGCCACGGGCGCCTCGGCGACCGTCTCCGGCAGCGTCACCGCCGCGGCGGCCGCCCCGGAGGGCCGGGAGTTCTTCGGCCAGGTCCAGCTGGTGAACGGCAACGGCTCGGTGGCCGGACTCGGCAGCGTGAAGATCGAGAAGGTCACGCCGTAGTCGCACCGGTACGGCGGTGAGGGCGGGCGTCCGTGCGGGACGCCCGCCCTCTGCCGTGCCGGGCCCCCTCCGTCATCCGCAGGGAAGGGCCGTGGCCTGCGGCAACGCCTCGGTGATCCCGGCGCGTTCGGTGGCGATGGACGTCTCGCCGACCACCACCTGGTCGGGGGTGGCCGAGTGCGGCGGGATGGCGACCAGGAGACGGTCGCCCTTGTGGAGGGCCTTGGAGACGGTGTCCGGGTCGAGCAGGAAGGTGATGTCCTTTTTCCCCTTCTCCGGCTTGTACGAGCGCGTGATGTGCAATGTCACCCGCTCCCGGCCGGGGTTGCCCGCGACCCGCTCCACGCGGGTGACGTCCCCCTCCGCCACCAGGGCGCTGCAGGCGAGGAAGTTGGCGCTGAAGAAGGGCGAACGGGCCGCGGAGTCGGCCGACTTGGCGCCCTGCGCGCTGCTCGCACTGTCGGCGGCGCCGCCCCCGGCCTGCGCCAGCAGCCAGCCCATCCCCGACAGCACGCCCGCGACGGCGGCGACGGCGAGCCCGGCGGTGGCGAACCTGCGCATCCGGGGCCGGGCGGGCCGTGACACCCGTACCGGAACCGGCCGCCGCTCGGGCCGAGGAGCCTCGGCGAGCGCGTCCCCGATCAGCCCGAGCCGCTCCCGCAGCAGGGCCACGTCGGCCACGGCCTCGCGGTGCTCGGCGGCGAAGGCGGCGTCGGCCAGGGCCTCGGCGCTCGGCTCCGCACCGGTGATCGCGGCCATCAGCGCGTCGGCGCCGTCGTACCCGGGGATCTCGTGGCTCCCGTGGCTCTCGTGGGCTTCGTGTCCGGCGGTCATCTCACACCACCTCGTCCTCGTGCAGACGGGCGCGCAGGGCCCGTACCGCCGTGTGCAGGCGGCTCTTGACCGTGCCCTCGGGGACGCCCAGCTCCTGGGCGATCGAGCGGACGGGCAGGTCGGCGTAGAAACGCAGGACGACGACCTGGCGCTGGGGATCCGGCAGCTCGTCCAGGCCCTGGGCGACGGCCAGGGAGAGCACGCTGGTGTCCTCGCCGGAGGGCTGCTCGTGCTGGCGCAGCGAGGACAGCCGCTCCCCCAGCCGCTCCTGGCGCTTCTTGGCCCGGTGCCAGTCCATGGCCAGGTTGGAGGCGACGACGGCCGCCCACGCGGAGACGTCGCGCGGGGCCTCGTACCCCTTGGCCGCCCGTTCGAGCAGCCGCAGGCGTACCTGCTGTACCCCGTCCGGCAGGTCCGCCTGCGGCACCCCGCCCAGCGCGAGCACCGCCCGCACCCGGCGTTCCTGAGCCGCGTCCAGGGGATCGCCGTGATCGTCCCCCTGGGCACGGCGGGCCTTTCTGCGCAGCACAAGCCACCCCCTCACCGCGTTTCCTCTACGACGCCACCGGGCACGGAAACGTTCGGCCGGGGACGGAGAACTTTTGCCGAGGTGTACGTCACACCCGTGCACGGGTGCAGCACAGCTTGCGGCAGGGGATCGTCGTAGGGCCAATTTCTCCAGCTCAGTGGGGGTGCGGCGGAAGTTCCGGAGGCGCCGGTCACTCGTCCGTGTCCCGGCTGCCGGACATGGGACGCAAAGAATTGGACAGGTGGACCCGGGTCGGCCGCATCATGGAAAAGCCGCGGACACACGAAGAACACGTAAAAGGGAGTCGCCGTGAGGGTCGGAATCGTCGGAGCCACCGGTCAGGTCGGGACGGTCATGCGCAGGATCCTCCAGGAGCGCGCCTTCCCGGTCACCGAGCTGCGCCTGTTCGCCTCGGCCCGCTCGGCGGGGACGGTCCTGGACGGTGTGACCGTGGAGGACGCGGCGAGCGCCGACTACAGCGGCCTGGACATCGTGCTGTTCTCCGCCGGCGGCGCCACGTCCCGGGCGCTGGCGGAGAAGGTGGCCGCGCAGGGCCCGGTCGTGATCGACAACTCCTCCGCGTGGCGCAAGGACCCCGAGGTCCCCCTGGTCGTCTCCGAGGTGAACCCGCACGCGATCGCGGACCGCCCCAAGGGCATCATCGCCAACCCGAACTGCACGACGATGGCCGCGATGCCGGTCCTGAAGGTGCTGGACGCCGAGGCCGGTCTTGAGGCGCTGGTCGTCGCCACCTACCAGGCGGTGTCCGGCTCGGGCCTCGCGGGCGTGGCGGAGCTGCACGGACAGACGCAGAAGGTCGTCGCCGACGCGGACAAGCTCACCCACGACGGCGGCGCGGTCGACTTCCCGGAGCCCGGCGTCTACAAGCGCCCGATCGCCTTCAACGTGCTTCCCTTCGCCGGCAACCTGGTCGACGACGGTCTGAACGAGACCGACGAGGAGCAGAAGCTGCGCCACGAGTCCCGCAAGATCCTGGAGCTCCCCGACCTCAAGGTCTCCGGCACCTGCGTCCGCGTCCCGGTCTTCTCCGGCCACTCCCTGCAGGTCAACGCCCGCTTCGCGCGTCCGATCTCCCCGGAGCGCGCGACGGAGCTCCTCGCCGCGGCCCCGGGCGTCGAGCTCTCCGACATCCCCACGCCTCTCCAGGCCGCCGGCCAGGACCCCTCCTACGTCGGCCGCATCCGCCGCGACGAGACGGTGGACCACGGCCTCGCCCTGTTCATCTCCAACGACAACCTCCGCAAGGGCGCCGCGCTGAACGCGGTCCAGATCGCGGAACTGGTGGCCGAGGAGCTGAAGGGCTAGGAGGCCCCCCGACCTCGGGGCCCCGGGCCTCGTACAGGAACAGCCGTACTCGACGGCCCGGACGTGGACCAGTGCCACGGCCGGGCCGTCGTTTGCGTTTCACCGGCGGGGAAGGTGCATCGCTTTCACCTGGGCCGCCGTGGAAGGATGACCGAACCCACACATAACGAGGAGATGACCGCGTGCCTGGCACAAACCTGACTCGCGAAGAGGCGCGGCAGCGGGCGAAGCTGCTCACCGTTGACTCGTACGAGATCGATCTCGACCTCTCCGGCGCGCAGGAGGGCGGTACCTACAGGTCCGTGACCACGGTGCGCTTCGACGTGGCCGAAAACGGTGCCGAGTCCTTCATCGACCTGGTGGCACCGACCGTCCACGAGGTGACGCTGAACGGTGATCCGCTGGAGCCCGACGAGGTCTTCAAGGACTCGCGGATCGCCCTGCCGGGGCTGCTCGAAGGACGCAACATCCTTCGGGTCGTCGCCGACGCCGCCTACACCAACACGGGCGAGGGACTGCACCGGTTCGTCGACCCCGTCGACCAACAGGCCTATCTCTACACCCAGTTCGAGGTGCCGGACGCCCGCCGCGTCTTCGCCTCCTTCGAACAGCCCGACCTCAAGGCGACCTTCCAGTTCACGGTGAAGGCCCCGACCGGCTGGACCGTCATCTCCAACTCCCCGACGCCGGAGCCGAAGGACGACGTCTGGGTCTTCGAGCCGACGCCGAGGATCTCGTCGTACATCACCGCGCTGATCGTCGGGCCGTACCACTCCGTGCACAGCGTGTACGAGAAGGACGGCCAGTCCGTGCCGCTCGGCATCTACTGCCGGCCCTCGCTCGCCGAGTTCCTCGACTCGGACGCGATCTTCGAGGTCACCCGGCAGGGCTTCGAGTGGTTCCAGGAGAAGTTCGACTACGCGTACCCGTTCAAGAAGTACGACCAGCTGTTCGTGCCGGAGTTCAACGCGGGCGCGATGGAGAACGCGGGCGCGGTGACCATCCGCGACCAGTACGTCTTCCGGTCCAAGGTGACGGACGCGGCGTACGAGGTGCGGGCCGAGACGATCCTGCACGAGCTGGCCCACATGTGGTTCGGCGACCTGGTCACCATGGAGTGGTGGAACGACCTGTGGCTGAACGAGTCGTTCGCCACCTACACCTCCATCGCCTGCCAGGCGTACCACCCCGCCTCGCGCTGGCCGCACTCCTGGACCACGTTCGCCAACTCCATGAAGACCTGGGCCTACCGGCAGGACCAGCTGCCGTCCACCCACCCGATCATGGCCGAGATCAACGACCTCGACGACGTGCTCGTCAACTTCGACGGCATCACGTACGCCAAGGGCGCGAGCGTGCTCAAGCAGCTCGTCGCCTACGTCGGCATGGACGAGTTCTTCGCGGGTGTCCAGGCGTACTTCAAGCGGCACGCGTACGGCAACACGCGCCTGTCCGACCTGCTCGGCGCGCTGGAGGAGACCTCCGGCCGGGATCTGACCACCTGGTCGCAGAAGTGGCTGCAGACCGCCGGGATCGACATCCTGCGCCCCGAGATCGAGACGGACGCGAACGGTGTCGTCACCGCCTTCGCCATCCGCCAGGAGGCCCCCGCCCTGCCCACCGGCGCCAAGGGCGAGCCGACCCTGCGCCCGCACCGCATCGCGATCGGCCTGTACGAACTCGACGACGAGAGCGGCAAGCTGGTGCGCGAGGAGCGCGTCGAGCTGGACGTCGACGGCGAGCTGACCGCCGTACCGCAGCTGGTCGGCAAGCGCCGTCCGGCCGTCGTGCTGCTCAACGACGACGACCTGTCGTACGCCAAGGTCCGCCTCGACGAGCAGTCCCTCGCGTTCGTCACCGAGCACCTCGGCGACTTCGAGTCGTCGCTGCCCCGCGCCCTGTGCTGGGCGTCGGCCTGGGACATGACCCGGGACGCGGAGCTCGCCGCCCGCGACTACCTCTCCCTGGTCCTGTCCGGTATCGGCAAGGAGTCCGACATCGGTGTCGTGCAGTCGCTGCACCGCCAGGTGAAGCTGGCGGTCGACCTGTACGCCGACCCGGCCGCCCGCGAGGCCCTGCTCACCCGCTGGACGGACGCCACGCTGGCGCATCTGCGGTCCGCCGCGGCGGGCAGCGACCACCAGCTGGCGTGGGCGCGGGCCTTCGCGGCGACCGCCCGTACGCCGGAGCAGCTGGACCTCCTGGAGGCCCTGCTGGACGGTTCGCAGACGATCGAGGGCCTGGTCGTCGACACCGAGCTGCGCTGGGCCCTGGTGCACCGGCTCGCCTCGGTCGGCCGGTTCGACGAGGCGGAGATCGCCGGCGAGTACGAGCGGGACCGGACGGCGGCCGGCGAGCGCCACGCGGCCAGTGCCCGGGCCGCCCGTCCGACGGCGGAGGCGAAGGCGGAGGCGTGGGCGTCGGTCGTCGAGTCCGACAAGCTGCCGAACGCCGTGCAGGAGGCCGTCATCGGCGGCTTCGTGCAGACGGACCAGCGTGAGCTGCTGGCGCCGTACACGGAGAAGTACTTCGCGGTGGTCAAGGACATCTGGGAGTCCCGTTCGCACGAGATGGCCCAGCAGATCGCCGTCGGCCTCTACCCGTCGATCCAGGTATCCCAGGAGGTCCTGGACCGCACGGACGCCTGGCTCGCCGGGTCCGAGCCCAGCGCGGCCCTGCGCCGCCTGGTCTCCGAGTCCCGCTCGGGCGTGGAGCGCGCGCTGAGGGCACAGGCCGCCGACGCGCAGGCGCGGTAGCGGTAGCAGTCGTCCGTACGCGGACGAAGGGCGCCCGGTGTCGTACCGGGCGCCCTTCGTCCGTCTCAGCGCACGACCATTCCGCCCGTGACATTGACGAACGTGCCGGTGATGCCGGCCGCGTGGTCCGAGGCGACGAAGACCGCGGTGGCCGCGATCTCCGCGAGGGTGGGGTTGCGCCGGGTCATGCGCATCCGGGCGAGATTGTCGACGATGCCCTGGACGGCGGCGGCGTCGATCGCCGGGTTGACGGCGGAGAGCTTCTCCACGGTGAACGTCTCCGGCACCCCGGCCGCCCACAGCCCCACCGCCCGCACCCCGCGCGGCCCGAGTTCCAGCGCCAGGTTCCGTACCAGGGTGTCGATCGCGGCATCGGCGGGTCCCGTTCCGCCCATCATCGGACTGCCGTGCGCGGAGCCGCTGTTGAGGGTGAGGACGACACCGGAGCCCCGCTCGGCCATCCGGCGGCCGGCCGCCCGTGCGGTGATGAAGTTGGCTCGGGCGCCGTTGATCACGGGGCGCAGGAAGTCGTCCACGGCCATGTCGGTGAGCGGGGCGCCCTGGACATCGCCGCGGGTGACGAGGTTGAAGGAGACGTCGACCTCGCCGACGTGCGCGAGGTGCTCCTCCACCGCCGTCTCGTCGAGCGCGTCCACGACCGCGACCTCGGCGCCCTCGATGTCCGCGGCCACCGCCTCCAGTGTCTTGCGGGTCCGTCCGACGAGGTGCACCCGGGCGCCCTCGGCGGCGAAGGCACGGGCGACGGCTCCGCCGATCGAGCCCCCGGCGCCGTAGACGATCGCGGTCTTGTCGGTGAGCAGCATGGTGGGCTCCTTCTGAGGTGTCCCGTACGGGTGCCGTAGGTGTGTCGTGTTCCGTGTCGGTCGGTCATACAGACGCACGGCGGTCCGGTCGCTCATCGGTCGCGGGGGATCACAGTTTCAGCGGCAGTCCGAAGGCCGGGAACAGGTGCGGTTCGAAGGAGGTGATCTCGGTGATGCGGTCGTCGGCGTCGAAGCGGAGGACGTCGAGGACCTGGGCGCGGTGGACGTGGGTACCGGGTCTGCGCACATAACCCCCCGCCGCGAGACGGCCGTTGGCGCGGGCGGGCAGATGGCGCCAGTGGCCGAAGAACAGGGGCGACGCCGGGTCGAGGGTGGGGCGCAGGAACTCCAGGAGGGCGTCCCGGCCGGTGAACCAGTACGGGTTCGGCGGCATGGTGAGCGTGACCTCCTTGGCGAGCAGGTCGGTCATCGCCGCGAAGTCGAGCTGCTCGGCGGCCGTCATGTACCGCTGCAGTACGGCGCGTTGGGCGTCCGTCGGCTCGGCGGCCGTCCAGTCGGCGCGCTGTCCGGGCAGACGGTCGCGGAGGGTGGGCCGGGCGCGCTGCAGTGCGCTGTTGGCGGAGGCGACGGTCAGGCCGAGGGCCTCGGCGGTCTCGGCGGCGGACAGGCCGAGCACGTCCCGCAGGACGAGGACGGCGCGCTGGCGGGCCGGGAGGTGCTGGAGGGCGGCGAGGAAGACCAGCTCCAGGGTCTCGCGGGAGACGGCGGCGGCCTCCGGCTGCTCCTCGGCGGAGGGCAGTTCGTCGTCGGGGTAGGGCTGCAGCCAGGTGACCCGGGCGGGCGGTTCGCCGGTGCCGTGGTTCATACCGGGGATCGGCTCGTAGCGCTGCGGGCGGCGGGCGGTGCGGCGCTGGAAGTCCAGACAGGCGTTGGTGGCGACGCGGTACAGCCAGGTGCGGGCGCCGGCCCGCCCCTCGAAGGTGTCGCGGGCCCGCCAGGCGCGCAGGAAGGTCTCCTGGACGAGGTCCTCGGCGTCGTCGTAGGAGCCGGTCATGCGGTAGCAGTGGACCTGGATCTCACGGCGGTGGGACTCGGTGAGGACGGCGAAGTCGGCCTCGGTGAGCTCAGGGCCTTTCGTCACGGAGGTCGGTGTGACGGAATCGCCGGCGCTGTCCCGGGCGACCCGGGCGATACGCCGCAGCCGCGCGACGGCGGCCGACAGCTCGGTCACCCCGGAGTACAGGACCGAGGCGGGCTGGGGCACCAGCTGGGTCACCCGGCGCCCGATGTCCTCGATCAGCCCCTGCACACTCGGCCCGCCCTGCTGCCGCTCCCGGTACGCCTTCTGCCGGCAGGCGGCCGAGCAGTACACGGAGCTGCGGCCGGTGCGCCCCTTCCGGCCGGGCAGCGGCTTGCCGCAGACGGCGCAGACGTCGGCGACCACGGGCACCTCCGGGGGTTGCGTCACGCGGGGACGGTGTGACGCTATCGCGGGTCGGGGCCCTTGAGGTGACTCCGGGCGCACTTGCGGAAGGCCGTCACCAACCGGCCGCGGTCGCCGGCGCGGGTGGCCAGGGCGACCTGGCTGGGCTCCACGCCGTACAGCGGGACGGCGGTGAGGTCGGGGCGCAGCCGGACGCCGGTCGGATACGCGGTGATGACCAGGGCCTCCCCCGCGGCGACGACCTCGAACTTGTCCTCCAGGTCCAGGATCTCGGGGCCGTCGGGCACGGGGCGGCCGTCCGGCCGGGGCTCGATGCGCCAGAAGGCCGCCCAGGTGGGGTCGGCGCCGATGATCCGGGGCATCGGCTCGTCCGCGATGTCGTCGAGGGTGACGGACTCCTTGCCGGCCAGCCGGTGATCGACGGGGACGACGACGGCCCGGGGCTCGTCGTACAGGACGCTCACCTCCAACTGGTCGGTGGCGAAGGGCAGTCGGGTCACCACCGCGTCCACGCGGCGGTCCAGCAGCGCCGCGTGCCCCTCGTCCCAGCGCAGATGCCGGCTGCGCACCTCGGCGTCCGGATGCCGGCGCCGCAGCTCGCGCACGGCCGCGGTGACGAACAGGCCGCTGGTGAAGCCGATGGTGATCCGGCTCGGTTCGGCGGCGGCGCGGGTCTCGGCCACGGCCTGCTCGGTGGAGCGCAGCAGCGCCTTCGCGCGGGGCAGGAACACCTCGCCGGCGTCGGTGAGCCGGGTGCCGCGCGGGGTGCGGTCGAGCAGCCGGGCGCCCATCTGCTGTTCGAGGCTCGCGATCTGCCGGCTGAGGGACGGCTGGGTGATGTGCAGGGCCTCGGCGGCCCGCCCGAAGTGGCGGTGCTCGGCGACGGCGGTGAAGTAACGGACCAGACGGAGGTCGAGGTCGGCCATGCGTCAAGCCTATCCACCTCGGGTGATGCCCGGATCGTATTGCGCCATGCGGAAGAGGCTTTGGACGGGGGCCGGGCCGCCTCCGGAGGATGGGGGCGTATCCCACCACCTCCCCTCCGAAGGGCCGCACCATGCGTGTATTCGTCACGGGCGCCACCGGTTTCATCGGTTCCGCCGTGGTCCGTGAACTTCTCGACGCCGGGCACCAGGTCACCGGCCTCGCCCGCTCCGACACGTCCGCCGCGGCTCTGAGGGCCGCCGGGGCCGAGGTGCGCCGCGGGGACCTGGCCGGCCTCGACGGGCTCGCCGAGGGGGCGGCCGCCGCCGACGCCGTCGCCCATCTCGCCTTCATCCACGACTTCTCGGCGGACTTCGACTTCGCCGCCGCGTGCGCGGCCGATCTGCGGGCCATCGAGTCGATCGGGGCCGCCCTGGAGGGCTCGGACAAGCCCTTCGTGATCTCCTCGGGCACGGCGCTGCTGTCGGGCGGCGGACGGGTCGGCACCGAGGAGGACACCCCCGTACCGGGGTCGTTCGGCGAGGTCCGGGGGCGGAACGAGAACGCGGCCATCGCGCTGGCCGACCGCGGGGTGCGGTCGGCGTCCGTCCGGTTCGCGCCGACCGTGCACGGCCGGGGCGACCACGGATTCGTCCATCTGCTGATCGGCATCGCCCGCGAGAAGGGCTTCTCGGCCCAGGTCGGCGACGGCGCCAACCGCTGGCCCGCCGTGCACCGCACGGACGCGGCCCGTCTGGTCCGGCTCGCCCTGGAGGGCGCCCCGGCGGGCACCCGCCTGCACGCGGTCGGGGAGGAGGGCGTCCCGTTCCATGAGATCGCCACCGCCATCGGCCGCCACCTGGACCTGCCGGTCCACTCCATCGCCCCCGAGGAGGCGGCCCCCCACTTCGGCTGGCTCGGCCATATCGCCACCATGGACGCACCGGCGTCGAACGCGCTGACGCGCAAGTGGCTGGAGTGGGAGCCGACGGGGCCGGGACTCCTCGAGGACCTGGAGGAGGGGCACTACTTCGACCGGCCGGCCTCCGTCTGAGGACCCGCCCGGGTCACTTCCCTGGGCTCCCCGCCCGGGTCACCTCCCCTGGCGCCCCGCGCGGATCACTTCCGCCAGAACAGGTGGTGGGTCACACCGCTCGGACTGGGCACGACCTCCAGATGGAAGCGGTCGCGCAGCTCGTCCGGCGACTCCCACAGCCGTAGCCCGGTCCCGAACTTCAGCGGTGAGACCACGATGTGCAGGGTGTCGACGAGGTCGGCGTCGAGGAACTCCCGGACGGTCGAGACCCCGCCGCCGAGCCGGACGTCCTTGCCCCGCGCCGCCTCCTTCGCCTGTGCGAGGACGTCGGCCGGGGAGGCGTCGACGAAGTGGAAGGTGGTGTCGGAGAGCGTGAACGAGGGGCGCGCGTGATGGGTCAGGACGAACACCGGGGTGCGGAACGGCGGTTCGTCCCCCCACCAGCCCTGCCACTCGTGGTCCTCCCAGGGGCCGCGCTGGGGTCCGAACTTGTTGCGGCCCATGATCTCGGCACCGATGTTGTGGTCCCAGTCCCGGGTGAAGTAGTCGTCCAGACCCCGGCTGCCGCCCGGGTCGTCGCGGTTGGGCCAGCTCGCGGTGGTCCACCCCCACTCGAACAGTTTTCCGGGGTCGATACCGGGCCCGAACGGCCGCTCCAGGCTCTGGTCCTCACGAGCACCGATCCCGTCGCTGGAGACGGTGAAGTTCTGGACCCTCAGTAGCTGAGTCACTCGTTCCTCCTGTTGCTGTCGACGACGGTGATACGACTCCCGGGAGCACCGGAACTCATCGCGGCACGTCCTTCGAGGCGGGCGTCCCGGATCTACCGTCGCAGCATCGCACCGGTCACGCCCATCGGACCCTTGGGCCCCTCCCCTTCGGCGGGGCGGAACGATCTGGGCGCCCCGGCGGTGCCCCGCACCCCGAGCTGGCCCGCCACCGTCGCCCCGAACGCCAGGGCCATGCCCGTGAGTTGGAGGGGGGTGAGGGCCTGGCCGAGGGTCGCCCAGCCGACGATCGCGGCGGTCAGCGGGGAGAGCGGGCCGAGGAAGGTGACCTGGGTGGCGCTGAGGCGGCCGATGCCACGGAACCAGAGCCAGTAGGCGACGGCCGTGTTGGCGAGCGCGAGATAGAGGTAGCCGCCGAGCGCACGGGCGTCGAGCGCGGGCGGGGCACCCTCGACCAGCAGGGCGAGCGGCGCGACGATCAGCCCGCCGGCGGTCAGCTGCCAGCCGGTGAGCGCGAGCGGACCCACCCCGTCGGGCCGCCCCCACCTCTTCGTCAGCACCGTGCCGGTCGACATGGACGCGGTCGAGGCGAGGGCGGCCAGGACACCGACGGGATCGAGCGCCCCGGCCGCCTTCAGTACGACGAGACTGACCCCGAAGGCCGCCACGATCCCGGCGACCAGCGCCCGCCCCGTGGGCCGCTGCCCCAGCAGCGCCGCGGACAGACCGACCACGAACAGCGGTCCGACCGAGCCGACGACGGCCGCCATGCCACCCGGCAGCCGGTAGGCGGAGAGGAAGAGCAGCGGGAAGAAGGCACCGATGTTCAGCGCGCCGAGCACGGCCGCCTTCCACCACCAGGCGCCGCGCGGCAGGACCCGGGCGACGGCCAGCAGCAGGAGCCCGGCGGGCAGGGCTCGGGCCAGGGCGGTGAACAGGGGGCGGTCGGGCGGGAGGAGTTCGGTCGTGACCGCGTAGGTCGTGCCCCAGGAGACGGGGGCGAGGGCGGTGAGGAGCACGGTCGCGGATCGCTTCATGACCAGATCCCATCAGAGAAAGCTTGGTAGGAATTAGCTTAGCGCTAAGCAACTTTCCGTCAAGCTACTTTCTTGCGGGTGACCGGAATCGCGCGGAATACTCGCCGTATGAGTGCACAGCGCAGGGACGCCGTCGACGCGATCATCGACCAGTGGGCGGCCGTGCGGCCCGACCTGGACACCAGGGCGATGGAGGTCTTCGGCCGGATCTTCCGCCTCTCGCGCGCGATGGGCGACCGGATGGAGAAGGCGTACGCCCCTCTCGGGATCTCCCGCGGCGAGTTCGACGTCCTCGCCACCCTGCGCCGCGCGGGCGAGCCCTACACCCTCTCGCCGCGCCAGCTCTCCGCGACGCTCATGCTCACCACGGGCGGTATGACCGGCCGCCTCGACAAACTGGAACGCGCCGCCCTGCTCCGCCGCTCCCCCGACCCCCACGACCGCCGCGCCCTCCAGGTGACGCTCACCGAGAAGGGCCTGACCGTCGCGGACGAGGCGGTCACCGCCGGCCTCGCCACCGAGACGCAGGCCCTGTCCACCCTGAGCGACGAACAGGCCGACCAACTGGCCGACCTGCTGCGAGTGCTGCTGGACGGGACACAGGGGGCGGGGGTGGGTGGCTAGGTGCTATCCCGGGAGGTTGGGGGCGGGTGGCCAGGGGGCGGCCGGGGGCCGTGTGCCGAGCCACTGTTCGGCGCCCCAGGCCTCGAACCGCTCCACCTCGGTGAACCCCAGTTTCTCGGCGAGCCGCATCGAGCCGGCATTGGCGGTCTGCGTGGTGAGGACGACCGGCTCACCGGGAAGGGCACCGTCGAGCCAGCCGAGCGCCGCGGCGCACGCCTCGAAGCCGTACCCGGCCCCCCATGCCCGGGGCAGGAACAGATAGCCGAGATCGGCCTTCCCCGCGGCGGCCGGACGGCGGTGACCCGTCGCCCTCCTGAGCAGGATCTGGCCGATCATCGCCCCGTCGAGTTCGACGACGAAGTTCCCGGGCCACCGCTCGGGCGCCGCGGGCATCTCGCGTTCGATCTCGTCACGCGGCCGGGCGCCGCCGAGGTAGGTGTGCACCTCCGGCGAGGCGTGCAGTTCGACGAAGGCCGCGCGGTCCCGGGCCTCGGGCGCACGCAGCACCAGCCGAGCGGTCCTGATCGGCTCGGGCGGCCAGGTCACGGACAATCCCAGATCTTCCATCCGCGCACGCTACGACACAGCCTCCCGGCGGCGCCGACGGTCAGTGATATCCGACGGCGCCGAGCCCGTGAGAACGCGGCGAGGGCGCCGGCCTCACCGGCTGACGGTGTGACCGGCGCCCTCGGTGAAATCGAGGTCGGCTGCGGGTCAGGCCTTCGCCTTGGCCTTGTCTGCGCCCGGCTTCGCCACGCGGTGGTGGGGGTGGGACTTGTCCAGAACCATCACCAGGCCCGCGATGACCACGAACAGGCCGATCGGGATCGCGACGTAGAGGCCCAGCGTCTGGATGACACTCAGGCCCTTGCCGGGGTCGTCGCCGTCGTCGCGGGTCAGCGCGAGCGCGGGGGACGACATGAGCAGCATCATCAGCGTCGTACCGGCGGCCAGGGCGCCGGCGCGCAGGGCGTTCTTCTTGTCCACGAGCCAAAAATATCCAACGCCGATCCGGGCCGCGCGTCCGGGGTGCCGTAAGGGGTGCGGTACGGGGGGACACCGGCACCGCCGGCTACGTCGGCGTCGTGGGCCGGCGCAGCACCTCGATCAGGGTGTGGAGCCGTGCCGAGCCCGCCAGTTCCTCCAGCGTCACCGGTCTGCCCTCCGCGTCCGCGATCGGCAGCCGCCAGTTCGGGTACTGGTCCCAGGTGCCCGGCAGGTTCTGCGGGCGCCGGTCGCCGACGCAGTCCGGCAGCCAGACGCCCACCATCCGGGCCGGTGTCCGCAGCAGGAACCGGTGGACGGCCTGGATCTCCGCCTCCTCCTGGGACTCGCCGTGCGCCCCGCCCGTGCCGTGGAGCAGCCCCAGCCGGGCGAGCAGGGCCAGCCACTCCCCCGTGTCCGCGGCGGCCTCCGCCCGCTCCTCCTCCAGGGGCCGGGTCAACAGCCCCAGCCGGTCGCGGAGTTCGACGTGTTCTCCGCTGAGCCGGGCCGCCGTGGGCGGCAGGTCGTGGGTGGTGGCGGTGGCCAGGCAGTCCTCGCGCCAGGCGTCCGGCGGCAGCGGACGGCCGTCGCCGTCCCAGTCCCGTTCGAACCACAGCACGGAGGTGCCCAGCACCCCCCGCTCACGCAGCCGCTCCCGCACGCCCGGCTCGACCGTCCCCAGGTCCTCCCCGATGACGACGGCCCCGGCGCGGGAGGCCTCCAGCACCAGCACGGCGAGCATCGCCTCGGCGTCGTAGCGGACGTAGGTGCCCTCCGTCGGCGGATGCCCCTGGGGCACCCACCAGAGCCGGAACAGGCCCATGACATGGTCGATGCGCAGGGCGCCGGCGTAGCGGAAGAGGGCGCGCAGGAGGCGCCGGTACGGTGCGTAGCCCGACTCGGCCAGGCGGTCCGGTCGCCAGGGCGGCAGGCCCCAGTCCTGGCCGCGCGCGTTGAAGGCGTCGGGCGGGGCGCCCACCGACATCCCGGCCGCGAAGTGGTCCTGCTGGGCCCAGGCGTCGGCGCCGTCGGGGTGCACTCCCACGGCGAGGTCGTGCACGATCCCGACCGGCATCCCGGCCTCGCGGGCCACCCGCTGGGCGGCGGTGAGCTGGGCGTCGGTGAGCCAGGCGAGACGGCAGTGGAAGTCGACGCGGTCCATCAGCTCGGCCCGCGCGCGGGCGGTCTCGGCGGAGCGCGGGTCCCGCAGCGCGGCCGGCCACCGTCTCCAGTCGGAGCCGTGCACCTCGGCGAGGGCGCACCAGGTCGCGTGGTCCTCCAGCGCCTCGCCCTGCTCGGCGAGGAAGTCGGCGTAGGCCGCCCGCCGCCCGGGTCCCAGCGACACCTCGCGGATCAGCTCCAGCGCCTCCCGCTTGAGCTCCCAGACGGCGTCCCGGTCGATCAACGCGCCCTTCTCCAGGACCGATCCGCGCAGCCGCTCCGCCCGCTCCAGCAGCGACCGCAGCCGTTCGCGGTCCTCGACGTACGCGTACTCCGGCACGTCCTCGACCCGCAGGTGCACGGGGTCCGGGAAGCGGCGGGAGGAGGGGCGGTAGGGGGACGGGTCGGTGGGGGCGCCGGGGACGGCCGCGTGCAGCGGGTTGACCTGGACGAAGCCGGCGCCGAGCGCGCGGCCGGCCCAGGCGGTGAGTTCGCCGAGGTCGCCGAGGTCGCCCATGCCCCAGGAGCGCCGGGAGAGCAGGGAGTAGAGCTGGACGAGGAGGCCGTACGAGCGTGCGGCGGGTGTCGGCAGCCGGGGCGGGGCGACGACCAGGTGGACGTCGGCGGTGCGGCCGTCGGGCGCGGTGGCCGTCAAGCGGTGGATGCCGGGCGGGAGCCGGTCGGCGGCACCCCGGGTCTCGCCCTGCTCGGTCTCCACGCGCAGCCGGGTACCGGCCGGGAGCCCGGCCAGGGCGGGGGACTCGGTGCCGGCCCACTGCACGACGGTCGGCGGCAGCAGCCGCTCGGACAGTTCCCGTTCACGGGCGGCGAGGGCGGTACGGACGGCCTCCTCGGTGGCCGTGTCGACGCCCAGGGCGGCCAGGGTCAGGGAGACCGCGGTGGCCGAGGCGGCGACGGCGCGGTCCGGGGAGGGGCTGTAGGAGGTGGCGATGCCGTGCAGCCCGGCGAGCCGGGACAGTTCCTCCGAGGGCGGCTCGGCCGGCCCCTGCGCCGTCATCTAGGGCCTCGTGGAGCCCGGCTCGAAGGCCGCCGGGTCGCCGGCCTCGAAGACCGCCGACTCGCTGGTCAGGGGCGCCGCGTCGGCGAGCGGCGGCTCACTGGTGAGGGGCTCCGTGTCGGGCAGCGGCGGCTCGCTGGTGAGCGGGGTCTCGGCGCAGGCGCCCTCGGCGCTGAAGACGCAGAAGTGCGGCTCGGGTTCGAGGGACGGCAGCTGCGCCGCGGGTTTGGAGAGGGGGTATGCCGGTGCGGCCACGAGGGACTCCTTTTCGGGTACGGCGACCTTGCGGGCTACGGCAGCCCTACCCAGTGGGCGCGGCGGCAGACGTACGGAAGGCAACTACGTGCCTCTCCTCACATTCTGGGCCGGACAGCCCACCACGTCACTCCCGCTACGGCCCACCCCTGCCGACTCCCGCCCACCGACCGCGGCGCTGCTGGTACCGCTCGCGCCCACCCGGCGAGGCTGCGCTACGCGTGAGGCATGGCGGTTTGGCCCGGGAGTGCGGGGGACTCCCGGGCCGGACACCCTCAAGGGGTGTCTCTCTGGCCGCAAGCCCTGTGTGACCAGGGGTATGCGAAGGCCCGGATCGTCAGGCGGAGATGCCGTCGATCCGGGCCATGGCGTCTTCCGCGCCGTACGGTTGCAAGTAGGGCAACCAGCGCGGGTCCCTGTGGCCGGTCCCGATGATGCGCCAGGCGAGACCGGTGGGCGGGGCCGGTTTGTGGCGGAGCCGCCAGCCGATTTCGAACAGATGTCGGTCGGCCTTCACGTGGTTGCAGCGGCGGCACGAGGCCACCACGTTGTCCCAGACGTGCTTGCCCCCGCGGCTGCGCGGGATGACGTGGTCGACGCTGGTTGCGACGCCACCGCAGTACATGCACCGGCCCCCGTCGCGCGCGAAGAGCGCCCTGCGGGTCAGAGGAACGGGCCCCCGATAGGGAACCCGGACGAATCGCTTGAGCCGGACCACGCTTGGTGCGGGGACTGTGACGGTCGCGCTGTGCATGAAGGCGCCCGACTCCTCGAGGGAGACGGCCTTGTTCTCCAGGACGAGGACGAGCGCGCGGCGGAGCGGTACGACGCCGAGTGGCTCGTACGACGCGTTGAGGACCAGGACATGCGGCACGGATGCCTCCTTGGGCGTCGGCGGCGCGTGGCTCGCGCCGGGACGATCTGTGGCCAGTCTCCCCTCTTGCCTGGTGGAAGCGCCACCATGTCCCGGTAACGGGCTGGGAGTGTTTTCGACCACATCTCATTCATCCCCCGGACCGGGATCGGTTTATCCCACCTGCTCATCCCGGGGTGCGCACGGTCCCTCCTCAGAAGACGGCAAGGATTCGCACACCGTCCACCGATAGTGTGGTGGGCCTGCCCGTCCGGTGACCTTTCCGTGACCTTGACCGAGCCGGACCAGCTCGGCATACCGGACGGCGGACCGTTGCACCTGGAGGTACCTGCCGTGTCCTTGCCCGCCGTCCTACTGGCCGTCGGTTCGTCGCCGTCACCCTCTCCGTCCCCCTCGGAGACGACGCCGACGGTCCCCTCCCTCCAGGACGCACAGGAGAGCGCGACGAACGCGGCCAGCTGGGTCGAGCAGAACTGGTCGACATGGCTGGCGATCAGTCTGCGGGTCGTGCTGATCCTGGTGATCGCGGGTGTGCTCAGAGCGGTGGTGCAGCGGGCGATCACCAAGCTGATCGACCGGATGACCCGCACCGTCGAGGCCGTCGACGGGACCTCACTGGGCGGTCTGCTGGTCAACAACGAGCGGCGCCGTCAGCGCTCCCAGGCGATCGGCTCGGTCCTCCGTTCGGTCGCGTCCTTCCTGATCCTCGGCACCGCCGCCCTGATGATCCTGGGCGCCTTCCAGATCAACCTCGCCCCGCTGCTGGCCTCGGCCGGTGTCGCGGGCGTGGCGATCGGTTTCGGCGCCCGCAACCTCGTCACCGACTTCCTCTCCGGCGTCTTCATGATCCTGGAGGACCAGTACGGCGTCGGCGACGTCATCGACGCGGGAGTCGCCTCCGGCGAGGTCATCGAGGTCGGCCTGCGCGTCACCAAGCTGCGCGGCGACAACGGCGAGATCTGGTACGTCCGCAACGGCGAGGTCAAGCGCATCGGCAACCTCTCCCAGGGCTGGGCCACGGCCGGCGTCGACGTCACGGTGAAGGCGAACGAGGACCTGGACAGGGTGAAGGCCACCCTGGACGAGGTCGCCGAGAAGATGACCGCGGAGGAGCCCTGGAACGAGCTGCTGTGGAGCCCGATCGAGGTCCTCGGCCTGGACAGCGTCCTGCTCGACTCGATGGTCGTCCGCGTCTCGGCCAAGACCATGCCCGGCAAGTCCATGACGGTCGAACGTGAACTGCGCTGGCGCATCAAGCGCGCCTTCGACGCCGCGGACATCCGTATCGTCGGCGGCGCCACGGCCCCCCTCGGCGAGGAGGAGCCCGTCGACGCGACCGCCGTGATCGCGGCCCCGTCGGCCCACTCCGACTCGGACTCCCCCCAGTCGGCGGCGACCGCGCCGATAGCCCAGCCGAGGACCGCGCCGAAGTAGCCGGCCGCTTCCGTCCCCACCGCCCCCGAGGTAACGAGTCTGTTGCCTCGGGGGCGGTTTCTATTGACGCCTCCTTCGCCTCGGGCTTACGTTCCTTTCCAGCCAATAGGAAACTTTCCTAACAATGGTGGGTATGAGAAGCTGAGCAGTCGAAAGGCAGGTGTCGACCACATGGCAGGAACCGCCGGTACGCCGGGCACCCCGCGCGTCCTGCGCGCCATGAACGACCGCGCCGCCCTGGACCTCCTCCTGGAGCACGGGCCGCTGTCCCGCACACGGATCGGCAAGCTCACCGGCCTGTCCAAGCCGACCGCCTCCCAGCTCCTCGCCCGCCTCGAAGCGGCCGGGCTCGTCCTCGCCACCGGCACCACCGAGGGACGGCCCGGCCCCAACGCGCAGCTGTACGAGGTCAACCCGGCCGCCGCGTACGCCGCCGGCCTGGACGTCACCCCGGAACGCATCCTGGCCGCCGTCGCCGACGTCACCGGCCGCACGATCGGCTCGTTCGAGCTGCAGACCCCCGGAAGGCGGCCCACCCAGCCCGTCGTCCGGCAGGTCACCGACGCCCTCGACGGCGCCGTGAAGGCGGCGGGCCTCGCCCGGGACGACGTCCACCGGCTCGTCATCGGCACCCCCGGCGCCTTCGACCCCAACACCGGCCGACTGCGCTACGCCTCCCACCTCCCGGGCTGGCACACCCCGAGCCTGCTCGACGAGGTCGCCGCCGCGCTGCCGATGCCGGTGGAGTACGAGAACGACGTCAACCTCGCCGCCGTCGCCGAACAGCGGCTCGGCGCCGCCCGTGGCCACGAGGACTTCGTGCTGCTGTGGAGCGAGGGCGGCCTCGGTGCCGCCCTCGTCCTCGGCGGTCGGCTCCATCGCGGATGGACCGGCGGCGCGGGCGAGGTGGGTTTCCTGCCGGTTCCGGGCGCGCCGCTCGTCCGGCAGGTCACCAAGGCCAACAGTGGTGGCTACCAGGAGCTGGCCGGCTCCCAGGCCGTCCCGCACCTCGCCCGGCAGATCGGCATCGGGGAGATCCCCTCGGGCCCGTACGCCGAGGTCGCGACCCTTCTCGTCGAGCGGGCCGCGGCCGAGGACACCGTCCTGAACCGACTGCTCCTGCAGACGTACGCGACCAGACTGGCCACCGGTCTCGCCTCCCTCGTCTCCGTCCTCGACCCCGAACTCGTCGTCCTCAGCGGCGCCGCCCTGACGGCCGGCGGCGAGGTGCTGCGCGCCCTCGTCCAGGCCGAACTGGAGGAGCTGGCCGCCGCCCGGCCGCGGCTCGTGGTCGGCGACGTCCGTGAACACCCCGTACTGCGGGGCGCGTTGGAGAGCGCCCTGGCGGCCACCCGCGACGAGGTCTTCGACACCTCGCGCTGACGCGCCGCAGCCCCGCACAGACACCCGCACCCCTCAAAGCCCCACCCCCCTCGCTCCACCTCCCTTCCCTCGCCATCCCCGCCCTGTCCCTGGGAGACCCAGCCATGCCCGGAATGTCCCGGAAAGCGGCCGTCGCACTCGCCGCGTCCGCCTCGATAGCCCTTCTCGCCACCGCCTGTACCGGCCAGTCCTCCTCCGGCGCCTCCGACGACGCGTCGAAGGACACGACCATCAACTTCTGGCACGCCTGGAGCGCCGCCTCCGAGACGAAGGCCGTGAACGCCCTGGTCGCCGGCTTCGAGAAGGCGCACCCCAACATCCATGTCAACGTCGTCGCCAACATGACCGACGACAAGATCAACCAGGCGCTGCGCACCGGCGGCGACAAGGCACCGGACGTCATCTCCTCCTTCACCACCAACAACGTCGGCAAGTTCTGCTCGTCGGGCGCGCTGGTCGACCTCAACCCCTTCTTCAAGAAGGACGGCATCGACCCGGAGACGACGTTCCCCAAGGCGATGAACGAGTACACCCAGTTCGACGGCAACCGCTGCACGGCGCCGCTGCTGGGTGACGCGTACGGCCTGTACTACAACAAGTCCGCGTTCGCGAAGGCGGGCATCAAGAACCCGCCCAGGACATGGTCCGAGTTCGAGACCGACGCCAAGAAGCTGACGATCACCAAGGGCGACTCGTACTCCCAGCTCGGCTTCATGCCGGACTACCACGGCTGGGAGACCACGACCGAGCACTACTTCGCGCAGTTCTCGCCGACGTACTTCGACAAGGCCGGCAAGTCGGACCTCGCCACCGACCCCGCCTTCCAGGCCGGTTTCACCCTCCAGAAGAAGCTCGTCGACGAACTCGGCGGCTTCAAGAAGCTGGAGACCTACCGCGCCACGCTCGGCGACGAGTGGGGCCCCAAGCACCCCTTCCACACCGGTCAGGTCGCCATGCAGCTGGACGGTGAGTGGCGCCTGGGCATGGCACTGGCCGCCAAGCCGAAGTTCGACATCGGCGTCGCTCCGCTGCCCGTCCCCGACGACCAGGCCAGCCAGTACGGCAAGGGCTACATCACCGGCACCATCACCGGGATCGCCGCCACCAGCCACAAGCAGAACGCGGCCTGGGAGTTCGTCAAGTACATCACCACGAACACGGACGCGGTGGTGAACTTCTCCAACGCGATCCACAACGTGCCCTCGACTCTGGCCGCCCTGAAGTCGCCGAACCTGAAGTACGACCCGCGCTTCAAGACGTTCCTGGACATCGCCGCGAACCCGAACTCCACGACGTCCCCCGCCTCCATCAACGGCGGTGTGTACCTCGCGACCATCCAGAACTTCGGCTACGACTACGAGAGCGGGAAGGTCACCGACCTCAAGGGCGGCCTGAAGAAGACGGCCGCGCAGATCGACACGGACATCGCACAGGCGAAGTAGCCGAGCCGATGAGCACCATCACGCCGGCGTCGAAGCGCCGCAAGGCTGGCCTCGCCGCGAAGCAGCGGAAACAGGCACTTCGCAATCTCGCCTTCATGTCGCCCTGGTTGATCGGCTTCGCGGTGTTCTTCGCGTACCCGCTGATCTCGACGGTCTATTTCTCCTTCATGCACTACGACGGCTTCAAGCCGCCGACGTGGAGCGGGACGAAGAACTGGACCTACGTCTTCGAGCACTACCCCTACTTCTGGCCGGCCCTGCGCAACACCCTCTGGCTGGTCCTCGTCATGGTGACCCTGCGGGTCGTCTTCGGGCTCGGCGTCGGCATGCTGATCACGAAGATCAAGACGGGCACGGGGGTCTTCCGCACCCTGTTCTACCTGCCCTACCTCGCCCCGCCGGTGGCCGCCACGATGGCCTTCGCCTTTCTGCTCAACCCCGGTACGGGACCGGTCAACTCGATCCTGGAGAAGATCGGCATCCCGGCCCCCGGCTGGTTCAACGACCCCAGCTGGTCCAAGCCGGCCCTCACCCTGCTCGCCCTGTGGGGCATCGGCGATCTGATGGTCATCTTCATGGCCGCGCTGCTCGACGTGCCCCAGGAGCAGTACGAGGCGGCCGAGTTGGACGGGGCGTCGGCCTTGCAGCGGTTCCGGTATGTAACCCTTCCCAACATTTCGCCGATCGTGATGTTCGCCGTGGTCACGGGTGTCATCCAGACGATGCAGTACTACACACAGCCCCTCATCGCGGGAAAGGTCGCCTCGGGCGTGATCCAGGGCGCCGGCACCCAGTTCGAGCCCGGCTATCCGGAGAAGTCGACCCTGACCCTCCCCCAGCTCGTCTACAACCTCGGCTTCCAGCGCTTCGACTACGGCTCCGCGTGTGTCGTCGCCCTGGTCCTGTTCGTGCTGTCCATGGCGTTCACCGCGTTCCTGATGCGGCGCCGGGGCGGTCTCAACCTGGCAGGTGACTGACCATGGCCCAAGTGCTGGACAAGCCCGTGCAGGTGAAGGCACCCGTCACCCCCGCCGAACGCACGGCCCGCCGCAGGACGCTCCTGCAGTGGATCGCCGTCCACTCCCTCGGGGTCGCGGCCGCGCTCTTCTTCACCCTCCCCTTCGTGTTCGTGTTCCTGACCTCCCTGATGAGCGACACCCAGGCCCTGAGCCGGGACCTGATCCCGCACACCTGGGAGTGGGGCAACTACCGGAAGGTCTTCGACACCCCGGGCTTCCTGACCTGGTGGAAGAACACCCTGATCTACGCGGGACTGGGAACGGTCCTCACGGTCGTCTCGTCCATCCCGGTGGCGTACGCGCTCGCCAAGTTCCGCTTCCGGGGCCGCAATCTCTCCCTGATGCTGGTCATCTCGATGATGATGCTGCCACCGCAGGTGATCATCATCCCGATGTATCTGTTCTGGGCGAAGCAGCTGGACCTGTCGGGCACGCTGTGGCCGCTGATCATCCCGATGGCGTTCGGGGACGCGTTCTCCATCTTCCTGCTGCGCCAGTTCCTGCTCACCATCCCGAACGAGTACATCGACGCGGCGAAGGTGGACGGCTGCGGTGATCTGCGCACCCTCCTGAGGGTCGTCATCCCCATGGCCAAGCCGGGCATCGCGGCCGTCGGCCTGTTCCAGTTCTTCTACGCCTGGAACGACTACTTCGGCCCGCAGATCTACGCCTCGGAGAACCCGGGCGCCTGGACGCTGAGTTACGGCCTGGAGTCCTTCAAGGGCGCGCACCACACCGACTGGAACCTCACCATGGCCGCGACCGTGCTGGTCATGGCCCCCGTGATCCTCGTGTTCTTCTTCGCCCAGAAGGCGTTCGTCGAAGGCGTCACGCTCACCGGAGTGAAGGGTTAAAGACGTATGAAACTCACCGTGGTCGGCGGAGGGTCGACCTACACCCCCGAACTCGTCGACGGCTTCGCCCGGTTGCGCGACACCCTGCCCATCGAGGAGCTGGTGCTGGTCGACCCGGCCGCCGAGCGCCTCGAACTGGTCGGCGGGCTGGCCCGGCGCATCTTCGCCAAGCAGGGCCACAGCGGCCGTATCGTCACCACCTCCGATCTGGACGCCGGGGTCGAGGGCGCCGACGCGGTGCTGCTGCAACTGCGCGTCGGCGGACAGGCCGCGCGGGAGCAGGACGAGACGTGGCCGCTGGAGTGCGGCTGCGTCGGCCAGGAGACGACCGGCGCGGGCGGCCTCGCCAAGGCGCTGCGCACGGTCCCCGTGGTCCTCGACATCGCGGAACGGGTCCGCCGTACCAACCCGGACGCCTGGATCATCGACTTCACCAACCCCGTCGGCATCGTCACACGCGCGCTGCTGCAGGCCGGCCACAAGGCGGTCGGTCTGTGCAACGTGGCGATCGGCTTCCAGCGCAAGTTCGCGAACCTGCTGGGCGTCTCACCCGCCGACATCCACCTCGACCACGTCGGCCTCAACCATCTGACCTGGGAGACCGGCGTACGCCTCGGCGGCCCCGAGGGCGAGAACATGCTGCCCAAGCTGCTCGCCGAGCACGGCGACGCCATCGCCGCCGACCTGCGTCTGCCCCGCGAGATCCCGGACCGGCTAGGTGTCGTCCCGTCGTACTACCTGCGCTACTACTACGCGCACGACGAGGTCGTACGAGAGCTGCGGACGAAGCCCTCCCGGGCCGCCGAAGTCGCCGAGATGGAACGGCAGCTGCTGAAGATGTACGGCGACCCCACGCTCGACGAGAAGCCCGCGCTGCTCGCCAAGCGGGGCGGCGCCTACTACTCGGAGGCGGCCGTGGACCTCGCCGCCTCGCTGCTGGGCGCGGGCGGATCGCCGTACCAGGTGGTGAACACCCACAACCGCGGCACGCTGCCCTTCCTGCCCGACGACGCCGTGATCGAGGTGCAGGCCGCGGTGGGCCCGAAGGGGCCGACGCCGCTGCCCGTGCCCGCCGTGGACCCGCTGTACGCGGGCCTGATGGCGAATGTGACGGCCTACGAGGACCTGGCCCTGGAGGCGGCCCTGCGGGGCGGCCGGGACCGGGTGTTCCGGGCGTTGCTCGCCCATCCGCTCATCGGCCAGTACGAGTACGCCGAGACCCTCACCGACCAGCTGATCGCGCACAACCAGGAGCATCTCGCGTGGGCCTGACCGCACGTGTCCTCGCCGTCGACGCCGGCAACAGCAAGACCGACGTCGCGGTCCTGTCACCCGACGGGACCGTCGTCGGCACCGGCCGCGGAGGCGGGTTCCGGCCGCCCGCGGTGGGGGTGGAGACGGCGGTGGACGTCGTCGCCGAAGCGGTGGGCGAGGCCTTCGCCGCCGCCGGGGTGGACTCCGTCGACCATGTCTCCGCCTGTCTCGCCAACGCCGACTTCCCCGTCGAGGAGGAGCAGTTGGCGGCCGCGCTGCACGCGCGCGCGTGGGGCGCGTCGACGGAGGTCCGCAACGACACCTTCGCGATCCTCAGAGCCGGTGTCACCGAGCCGCGCGGGGTCGCCGTGGTCTGCGGCGCCGGTATCAACTGCGTCGGCATGCGCCCCGACGGCCGTACCGCGCGCTTCCCCGCGCTCGGCCGTATCTCCGGTGACTGGGGCGGCGGCTGGGGCCTGGCGGAGGAGGCGCTGTGGCACGCGGCCCGGGCGGAGGACGGACGCGGCGGGCCGACCGCGCTCGCCCGCACGCTCCCGGCCCACTTCGGCTACGACACCATGCTCGCGCTGATCGAGGCGCTGCACCTGGGGGAGGTGGAGCAGCCGCGCCGCCACGAGCTGACGCCGGTGCTGTTCGCCACGGCGGCGGACGGCGATCCGGTCGCCCGCGCGGTCGTGGACCGGCTGGCGGAGGAGGTGGTCACCATGGCGACGGTCGCGCTGACCCGCCTCGACCTGCTGGAGGAGGAGACACCGGTGCTGCTGGGCGGGGGTGTGCTCGCCGCGCAGCACCCCCGACTCAGCGACGGCATCAGGGACCTGCTGGCGGCGCGCGCGCCGAAAGCGGTGGCGCGGGTGGTGACCGCGAGCCCCGTGCTGGGGGCGGCGCTGCTGGGGCTGGACCGGGTCGGAGCGAAACCGGAGGTGCACGAGCGGGCACGGGCGTATTTCGAGGGCTGACCTTTGGGAACCGAACTGATTCCGGGGGCGTATTCATGGGCAGGGGGTGGTGCGGGCCTCCGTGTCACGCGCCCTTGAACCGGCAACTCCACTGCGATCCCATCAAGATCCAGTGAAGGCCGGTGCGGATGTCGGTCGCGGCGGTGATACTGGCGGCGACGGGATGGCCATGGGGGAGGTCAACAGTGACAACACCGCCGAAGAGCAGTACGGCGCCACCGGGTTCGGGTGTGCCCACGATCCCGGCCGTGCCGCCGCAGCCCGCAAGGCCCGCGTCCCCCACGCCCGCGGGCCCCGAAGCCGTGCCCGAGCCCGCTCCCCCGCGCCGTACCGCGTTCGCCGAGGGCGTCGACCGGCTGCGCGCCGCCGCCACCACCGAGCCCGGGCGGCTGCGCATCATCGGCGCGCTCCTCGCCCTGCTCGTCGTCGGCTTCGGCGCGGTCGCCGCCTGGCAGATGACCGAGCGGGCCTCGGCCGCCGAGGACGTCCTCACCAGCAGCCAGCCGCTCAGCTCCGACGCGGCCGACATCTACGCCTCCCTGGCCGACGCCAACACGGCCGCGGCCAGCGGCTATCTCGCGGGCCCGCAGGAGAATCCCGCGATGCGCAAGCGGTACCAGGACGACATCGACACCGCCGCGGGCAAGCTGGTCACGGCCGCCGCCAACTCCAGGGCCGGTTCGGACTCGGCGAAGACCATCGCCGAGCTCAACAAGCTGCTGCCGACGTACAAGGGCCTGGTCGAGACCGCCCGCGCCAACAACCGCCAGGGCTTCCCGGTGGGCGGCGCCTATCTGCGGGCGGCCAACGAGACGATGCAGCAGCAGATGCTGCCCAAGGCCGAGGCCCTGTACCAGCGCGAGAACCAGCGGCTGAACTCGGACTACGCGGACGCCAAGGCGTTCCCGTGGGCCGCCCTGGGCCTCGGCGTCGCCGCCCTGGCGGCCCTCGCCTGGGCCCAGCGGCGCACCTTCCTGCGCACCAACCGGGTGCTGAACCACGGTCTGGTCACCGCCTCGGCCGCCTCCGTGGTGGTGCTGCTCTGGGTGGTCGTCGGCCACACCGTCGCCCGCGCGGGCCTGAACGACTCCTACGACCACGGTGTCCGTTCGCTGAACGTGCTGCACGACGCCCGGATCGCCTCCCTGACCGCCCGCAGCGACGAGAACCTGAGCCTGATCCGCCGCGGCGCCGACACCACCCAGGTCGCCGGCAAGCCCACGGACGCGTACGCCGTCGGCTACGACACCCAGATCGCCGAGCTGGCCGCCAAGCTCACCAAGGCCCGTTCCCTCGCCGACGACAGCGCGGGCCGGAAGCCGGTGAAGGACGCCGACGGATTCATGCAGGCCTGGAAGGACCGGCACGGCGTCGCCCAGCGCATGAACGACACGGGCGACTACCAGCGGGCCCGCGACAAGGTCATAGGGGTGGGCAAGGACCCGACGAGCGTGTGCTTCGACAATGTCGACGCCGCGCTCAAGAAGGCGCTCGTCCATGAGCAGTCCGAGTTCCAGCAGGCCGCGAGCGGCGGCCGGGACGCGCTGGACGGACTGCCGTACGGCGCCGCGGTGCTGGCGGTGCTGGCCGCGGCGGGCGCCGTCCTCGGCATCGGGCGCAGGCTGTCGGAGTACCGGTGAGAGGGGGCGTGACGATGAATGCACAGCGTCCGACGGAGCGTCCGGCACAGCGGCTGCGGGCCGGCCTGCGGGGCTGGGGCGGCGTGGGCGCGATGGCGGCCGTCTGCGCCCTCGCGCTGGCCCTCGTCCTGCTGCTGCCCCGGGCCCAGTCGAGTGGCGTCCCGGTGGGCGAAGGCGGCCAGGGCCTCGCCCACGGCCGGCAGGCCGACCTGGAGAAGAAGTGCCCCAACGGCAGGTACCCGCAGGACCAGAGCCTGTCCCCGTCCGGCGGCGGTGGGAGCACTCCGAACGTCGACGCCATCAGGACCCGGGGGCGGCTGGTGGTCGGCGTGGACACCAACAGCTACCGCTGGGGCTACCTCAACCCCAACAACGCCGACGGTGAGCTGGAGGGCTTCGACATCGACCTCGCCCACCGGATCGCCGGCGACATCCTCGGCGACCCCGCGAAGGTCACGTTCAAGGCCATCCCGACCAGCCGTCGTATCGACGCCATCAAGGACGGCGAGGTCGACATGGTGGTCCGCACCATGACGATCACCTGCGCGCGGCTGGGCGACGTGGCGTTCTCCGCGCCCTACTTCAAGACCGGCCAGCAGGTCCTCGCCCCCAAGAACTCGACGATCACCGGATACAACGACACCCTGGCCGGAAAGAAGATCTGCTCGGCGCAGTCCTCCACGGCCCTCGACAGCCTCACGGCGGACAAGGGCCATCGGCTCCCCGCCTCCACCGACATCAGCACCGTCGTCCCCAACCAGCTCGACTGCCTGGTGAAGTTGCAGCTCGGCGAGGTCGACGCGGTGGTGACGGACGGCGCGCTCGCCGCGAGCCAGGCCGCGCAGGACCCGACGGTGGAGCTCAAGGGCCGCCAGTTCACCGACGAGTACTACGGCGTGGCGATGAAGAGGACCTCCCAGGATCTGGTACGCCAGGTCAACCGAACGCTGGAGAACTACATCAGGGACGGCGACTGGGCCGACTCGTACCGGACGTGGCTGCACCCCACCATGGACCTGAAGGGCAAGAAGTCGACGTCCGCGACCCCTCCCGAAGCGCACTACCAGTGACCGGCCACCGACTCACGGACGACTGACGGACACGGACGACCGACGGACACGGACGACTGACGGACTACGACAGCAGCGAGAGGTGATCGATGGGCGTCACGGACCCCGCCGGGCCGGTGATGGACCGGGACGAGGTGGACCGTGCGCTGGCGCGGCTCGGCGCGGAGCACGAGGCGATCGAGACCTCGCTCCTCGCCCTCCAGGACCACGCGGGCCGCAGACTCCTCGAAGGTGCCGAGCTGACCGGTGTCACCAAGGAGCGCTGGGCGTCCACGGAGGCGTCGATCACGCTGCTGTGGGCGTACTTCGACGCGTACACGGACGCGCTGCGCGCCGCCCGGGACATCCGCTCCCGCCGCCGCTGGTCCAGCCGCGAGGACCTGGCGGAGCTGACCGAACTGCTGCGCGGCACCTCCGTCACGGTCGCCGGCTCGGCCACCGCAACCGCCAACATGCCGACGCTGACCGGGGGTTCGGGCAAGCTCAGCGAGCAGTTCTCGCTGGCCGCGCTGGTGGACCGGATGAACGACCTGTACGCGTCGAGCCTCGACATGGTCGTCGCCGCCGACGCCGTCTGGTCGGCGCTGCCCGCCCGGATCGATTTACTGGCCGCGGAGCTCCAGCGCACCCGCGAACTCGCCCACTCGGTGGGCGTGCGCCCCGGCGAACACCCGGCCGGCGACGACCTGGAGCGCATCACGCGCACCCTGACCTCGCTGCGTGAGCGGGTGATCTCCGACCCGCTCGCCCACTGGATCCCCACCCGGGGGAGTTCGGCGCCGGGCGGCGGCCGTCCGGACCTCACGGTGTACGACCGTGAGGCGCGCGCCCTGGAGGACGTGCGCCGGGAGATCGACGCCGTGCTCACCGTCCGGCAGGACGCCGAGCAGCGGCTGGTGCGGCTGCGGGACGTGCTCAGCCGCGCCGACCGCACACTCGCCGAGGCACGCACCGCGCGCGGCGAGGTCCTCGCGAAGATCGCCGCCACGGAGGTGCCCGTCGTCAGCGGTCCGCCGACCGCGCTGCAGGAGCAGCTGGCGACGGCCGCCGAGTACCGCAGACACGCCCAGTGGCACCGTCTGTCCCCGCTCCTGGAGTCCCTGGAGCAGAAGGCGGAGGACGAACTGCTGCGCGCCCGCGAGTCGTTGACCGCGGTCACCGCGCCGCTGGCGGTCCGCGCGGAGCTGCGCGGCCGCCTGGACGCCTACCGGGCGAAGGTCGCCCGGCTCGGATACGCCGAGGACCCGTTCCTGATCGAGCGCTACGACGCGGCGCGCCGCATGCTGTGGAGCGCGCCCTGCGATCTGCGCGTCGCCGAACAGGCCGTGCTGCGCTATCAGCAGGCGGCCGCCGAGGTGCTCGGCACCCCGCGCGTGCCGGGACAGGGCGGGCCCGAAGACCGTAGGGGGGAGTCATGAGCCAGGCACAGCAGCCCTGCCAGCGGCCGGACTGCGAGGGGACCTACGAGGACGTCGGCGGCGGCGAGCTGTACTGCGACACCTGCGGTCTCGCGCCCGTCGTCTCGGCGACCGGCTCGGCCGGCTCCGCGCCGTCCGGGGCCGACACGGGCGGCAAGGACTCGGCGGGCAGCGGCAGTTCACGCTCGGCCGGCCACGCCAGCTCCCGTACGTCGTCACACTCGTCGAAGTCCCGGCGCTCGGTGTCGGGACGGCTCTCACGCTCCCTGTCGGGCAAGTCCACCGGCCGCTCGGTGTCGGTGCGCAGCTCCGGCTCCAGCGGCGCCACCAGCACCCGCGGCCGTCTCGGGGTGGGCCTGGTGCAGGTGCCGGACGTGCCGAGGCCCGACCCGCGCGAGATGGTGCTGGAGAACCCGGAGGTGCCCGAGCGCAAGCGGTTCTGCTCGCGCTCCGACTGCGGTGCCCCGGTGGGGCGTTCGCGCGGTGAGAAGACGGGCCGTACGGAGGGCTTCTGCACCAAGTGCGGGCACCCGTACTCCTTCGTGCCGAAGCTGAAGGCCGGGGACGTGGTGCACGGCCAGTACGAGGTCGCGGGCTGTCTGGCGCACGGCGGGCTCGGCTGGGTCTATCTGGCCGTCGACAAGGCGGTCTCCGACCGGTGGGTGGTCCTCAAGGGCCTTCTCGACACCGGCGACCAGGACGCGATGGCCGCGGCGATCTCCGAGCGGCGCTTCCTCGCCGAGATCGAGCACTCCAACATCGTGCGCATCTACAACTTCGTGGAGCATCTGGACCAGCGCACCGGCTCCCTCGACGGCTACATCGTCATGGAGTACGTCGGCGGCAAGTCGCTGAAGGAGATCGCCAACGACCGCCGCACCCCCGACGGCAAGCGGGACCCGCTGCCGGTGGAGCAGGCCTGCGCGTACGGCATCGAGGCGCTGGAGGCCCTCGGCCATCTGCACAGCCGCAATCTGCTCTACTGCGACTTCAAGGTCGACAACGCCATCCAGACGGAGGACCAGCTCAAGCTGATCGACATGGGCGCGGTGCGCAGGATGGACGACGAGGAGTCGGCCATCTACGGCACGGTCGGCTACCAGGCGCCGGAGGTCGCGGAGGTCGGCCCGTCCATCGCCTCGGACCTCTACACGGTCGCCCGTACGCTGGCGGTCCTGTCCTTCGACTTCCAGGGCTACACGAACGTCTTCGTGGACTCCCTGCCCGACCCCGACAACATCGAGGTCTTCCGCCAGTACGAGTCCTTCTACCGCCTCCTGGTCCGCGCCACCGACCCCGACCCGGCCCGCCGTTTCGCCTCCGCGCAGGAGATGGGCGAGCAGCTCACCGGTGTCCTGCGCGAGGTCGTCTCCCTGCAGACGGGCCGCGCCCGCCCCGCCCTGTCGACCCTGTTCGGCCCCGAACTGAAGGTCACGGACACGGAGTTGTTCCCGAAGCTGGACGGGGAGGTGTCACGGCTGGGTGCGAGGGCGCTGCAAGCGAAGGCGAAACAGGCCCAGCCGACGCCCTCCGTCAACGGCACACCCGTCATCGTCAAGCCCATCAGCTCGCCCGCCGCCGCCCTCGCCCTGCCCGTCCCCCGCGTCGACCCCTCCGACCCGAACGCCGGTTTCCTCGCGGGGCTGATGACGACCGCTCCGGCCGAGCTGCTCGGGGCGCTCTCGGCGGCGCCCTCGTCCTCGGTCGAGACCCGGCTGAGGCAGATCCGGGCCTGGCTGGAGAACGGCGACTCGTACACCGCGCTGGAGGCCCTGCTCAACCTCGAGGGAGAGCGGCCGGACGACTGGCGGGTGGTCTGGTACCGGGGTGTCGCCGCCCTCGTCACCGGCGACCACGAGGGCGCCGCCCTCGCCTTCGACGCGATCTACGACGCCTTCCCCGGCGAGCCCGCGCCCAAGCTGGCCCTCGGCCTGTGCGCGGAGGTGCTCGGCCAGCTGGACAACGCCGCCGAGTACTACCGCCTGGTCTGGTCGACCGACCCGAGCTATGTGAGCGCCGCGTTCGGGCTGGCCCGCGTCCAGCTCGCGGCCGGTGACCGCGGTGGCGCGGTGGACACGCTGGAGTCCGTGCCTGAGTCGTCGATCCACTACACGGCCGCCCGGGTGGCCGCCGTACGGGCGCGACTGCGCGAGCGGGCGGCCGCCGCCTCGGACGCGCCCTTCCTGGACGATCTGACGGCCGCCGCGGGGCAGGTCGAGGCGCTCGACGCGTACGGTCTCGACCCGGCGCGGCGGGAGCAGTTGTCGGCCGAGGTCCTCGGCCGCGCCCTGGACTGGATACTCTCCGGGGGCCAGGGTTCGGCGCCCATGGGCCGGCGGACGCTGCTCGGCAGCGACCTGGACGAGCGGGGACTCCGCTTCGGCCTGGAGCGTTCGTACCGCACGCTGGCCCGGCTGGCGCGCGGCGGCGAGGAGAGGATCGACCTGGTGGAACGTGCCAATCGTTACCGCCCCAGGACGTGGGTGTAGTTGATGTCGCAGATGCCCCAGTTGTCCGCCTGTCCGAGCTGCGAATGGCCGCTCGAGTCGGGTGACCGCTTCTGCGGTGCGTGCGGATACGACCTGTCCGCCGTGCCGCCACGGCCGGACGACCATCCGACCGTCGAGCTGAGCGGCTCGGCGGTCGACGGCGGCGCGGCCTGGCCCGTCGCGGCCGTGCCCGGCCCCTCGCCCGCCCCCCATCTGCCCACCGATCTGCGCGGCACGGACTCGGGCGGCATCACGCTGCCCCCGGAGCAGCCCACCGGATCGCCGGTCTCCCCGGCCACCGGTGTGCGTTTCGACCGGCCGCCGGAGCCCGACGAGTACCCACTGCAGGCCCCCGACCCCCGGATCGCCGACCGCGCGGCCCCCGCCGAGGAGGCCAAGCTGTGCGTGGCCTGCCGCTCGGGCCGGGTGGACAGCGACGGCTACTGCGAGAACTGCGGGCACGCCCAGCCCAGGGAGCGCGACCACATGGAGCAGGAGTGCGGCCCGCTCGCCGCGGTCAGCGACCGCGGCCTGCGCCACCACCGCAACGAGGACGCCTTCGGCATCGGCACCGCCACGCTGCCCGACGGCTCCCCCGCCTGGGTGGCGATCGTCTGCGACGGCGTCTCCTCGGCGACCCGCCCCGACGACGCCTCGCTGGCCGCCGCCCGCGCCGCCAACGAGGCGCTGCTGGCGGCCCTGCCCCGCGGCACCCATCCCCAGCAGGCGATGCACGACGCGATCGTGGCCGCCTCGCACGCCGTCAACTCCCTGGCCGCCGAGCCGGCCACGGCCCGTGAACACTCCCCGCACCAGAACGCGCCCGCCTGCACGATCGTCGGGGCGATCGTCACCCCGGGCCTGCTGGTCGTCGGCTGGGTCGGGGACAGCCGCGCCTACTGGATCCCGGTGGACCGCGCAGCCCCGCCGGCCCGGCTCACCGAGGACGACTCCTGGGCGGCGCAGATGGTCGCCGCGGGCCTGATGAACGAGGCCGAGGCCTACGCCGACGAGCGCGCCCACGCGATCACCGGCTGGCTCGGCGCGGACGCCTACGAACTGGAGCCGCACACCGCTTCCTTCAAGCCGGACCGGCCCGGTGTGGTGGTGGTGTGCACGGACGGCCTGTGGAACTACGCGGAGGCGGCCGAGGACATGGCCGAGATCGTCCCCGCGGACGCCGCCGTACGACCGCTGCACAGCGCCCAGGTGCTGGTCGGTCACGCCCTGGACGGCGGGGGCCACGACAACGTAACAGTGGCCGTCGTGCCGTTCCCGGCCGTCGCTCAGGGGGCAGGATCGGCCTGAGGCCGTAACGACGGGGAGGCCTCGACGGACCGGAGGGGACCGGTCCGGTTTCAGTCATCGCCCCACCGGTGTGGGGTCCGCGAGGGGGATTCGATCAGGCATGGCCAATTTCTCGAAATCCAACGTGCCGCAGTTCTCGATGGACGTGTACCAGAACGAGTACCTGCCGGAAGGCGGCCGTGAGGTCAACGCGATCGTCACGGTGACCGCCACCGGCGGCGGCACCATCGGCAGCGCCGTCACGGCGCCCCATCTCTACGGCCGGGGGCAGGGGCCGTCCGCGGCGGTGGCGCTCATGGTCGACTGCTCCGGCTCGATGGACTATCCGCCGACCAAGATGCGCAACGCCCGCGACGCCACCGCCGCCGCGATCGACACCCTGCGCGACGGGGTGCACTTCGCGGTGATCGGCGGCACCCATGTGGCCAAGGAGGTCTACCCCGGGGGCGGGCGCCTCGCGGTCGCCGACGCCACCACCCGGAACCAGGCCAAGCAGGCCCTGCGCAAGCTGAGCGCGGGCGGCGGTACGGCCATCGGCACCTGGCTGCGCCTGGCCGACCGGCTGCTCTCCTCCGCGGACGTCGGCATCCGCCACGGCATCCTGCTCACCGACGGCCGCAACGAGCACGAGTCGCCCGAGGATCTGAGGGCTGCCCTGGACTCCTGTGCCGGGCGTTTCACCTGTGACGCGCGGGGCGTGGGCACCGACTGGGAAGTGAAAGAAGTCACAGGGATCGCCTCCGCACTGCTCGGCACCGCCGACATCGTCGCCGATCCGGCCGGCCTCGCCGCCGACTTCACGCAGATGATGGAGACGGCGATGGGCAAGGAGGTCGCCGACGTGGCCCTGCGGGTGTGGACCCCGGTGGGCACGACCATCAAGTTCGTCAAGCAGGTCGCGCCCACCGTCGAGGAGTTGACCGGCCGCCGCACCGAGGCGGGTCCCCGCGCCGGGGACTACCCCACCGGCTCCTGGGGCGACGAATCCCGTGACTACCACGTCTGTGTCGAGGTCCCGGTCGCCGGAATCGGCCAGGAGATGCTCGCCGCCCGCGTCTCACTGGTGGTCCCGCAGCCTGGGGGCACCTCCCACGCTTTCGGCAGTGGGGGAGGAAGCGCCGCGAACCTCGGCGCACAAGGGCTGGTGAGGGCCGTGTGGACGGACGACATGGTCGCCTCCACGTCCATCAACCCCCAGGTCGCCCACTACACCGGGCAGGCCGAACTGGCACAGGCCATCCAGCAAGGTCTCGACCTTCGCAAAGCGGGCGATATGGACGGGGCAACCGCCAAACTGGGCCGGGCCGTTCAGCTCGCCAGCGCCTCCGGAAACGCGGATACTGCGAAACTGCTTGCGAAGGTGGTGGACGTGGTCGACGCCGCGACAGGTACTGTGCGACTGAAGGCGAAGGTCGCGGAGGCCGACGAGATGACTCTCGAGACACGGTCGACAAAGACTGTTCGTGTAAAGAAGTGACGTAGTAGCCGCCGAGTACGACCATCCACGACCGTGTACGACCACCTACGACCAAGTAGGACCCTGAAGGAGAGGGGGACGCGCCGACATGCCGACCTGCCCGAACGGACACCAGTCGGGTTCCGACGACTGGTGCGAGGTCTGCGGTCACCGCATGGCCGGTGCCGTGCCTCCGCCACCCCCGCCGCCCCCGCCGGGCGGTGGCTACGGCTTCCCGCCCCCGCAGGGCACCCAGCCCGGCGGCCGTCCGCCGCACCTGTCCGCGGTGCCGGACCCCGAGCCGGAGCTCTGCCCGCAGTGCCGCACGCCCCGCGAGGGCGGTGCGCCCTTCTGCGAGGAGTGCCGGTGGAACTTCCTCACCAACACGGCGACCTCGTACACCCCGGCCGCCCCGCGCCCGTCGGCCCCCGGCCCGAACGCGCGCTACCAGCAGCAGCCGCCCGGCCCGTCGTACGGCGGCGGTGACTCCTTCGACTACCAGGGCTCCCGCCCGTCCCAGGTGAACCGCCCCGCCGAACCGATCCCGCCGTTCGGCAGCGAGCCCTCGGGCCCCACGCCCTTCGGCAACGACCCGCGCCCCGGCGGCTACGGCAACGACCAGCGCGCGGGCGGCCCGCCCAACTTCGGCAACGACTCCCGCGCCGGCGGACCCCCGAACTACGGCAACGAGTCCCGCCCCGGCGGCCCGCCCGAGTTCGGCGGCGACTCCCGCGCCGGCGGCCCGCCCAACTTCGGCAACGAGTCCCGCCCCGGTGGCCCGCCCAACTTCGGCAACGACCAGCGCGCGGGCGGTCCCCCCGGCTTCGGGAACGACCCCCGCCCCGGCGGCTACGGCAACGACCAGCGTCCCGGCGGCCCCGGCGGCGCCCCGTCCGGCTTCGGCGCCGACCCGTCCCGTCCGGTCCCGCCCCCGCCCGGCCCGACGCCGACCACCGGCGGCCCCGGCGGTCCCTCGGGCGGTCCAGGCGGTCCTGGCGGCCCCGGTATCCCGCAGGCGTTCCAGCAGCCCGGCCCGTCCGGCCCGCCGGCCTTCCCGCAGGAGACCCGGCGTCCCCCGCAGGGCGGCCCGTCCTTCGGCGGCGGTGACGACGACTGGGTGATCTCCCCGCCGTCGTCCGGCCCCGGCGCGCCCGGCGGCTCCGGAGCCCCCGGTGGCTACGGCTACCCGCAGCCCGGTGCCACCCAGGCGCCGCCCCCGCCGCCCGGCCAGGGCTTCCGGCCCGCGCCCGCCGGTCCGGCGACCTGGACGGCGACCATCGGCCCGGACCGTGAGTACTTCATGGCGATGATGCAGCGCTCGGGCCCGGAGGCCGCGGGGCTGAACCTGCCGGCGTACTCCCCCGAGCAGCAGCGCACGCTCTCCGGCAACCAGATCACCATCGGGCGGCGCCGCCACTCGACCGGTGACACCCCGGACATCGATCTGTCGGTACCGCCGGAGGACCCGGGCGTCTCGCATCAGCACGCGGTGCTGGTGCAGCAGCCCGACGGCACCTGGGCGGTCGTCGACCAGAACTCGACGAACGGGACGACGGTGAACGGGTCGGAGGAGCCGATCCAGCCGTTCGTGCCGGTACCGCTGCAGGACGGGGACCGCGTGCACGTCGGCGCCTGGACGACGATCACGATCCACCGCGGCTGAGATCCGCGGCCGAGGAGAACGGTCAGGTCCGGAGGGGCCACACATAGGGCCCCTCCGGATCGTCCAGCCACGCCCACTCGTGCTCACCGCCGACCGTGATGCCGTAGCGCTCGCGCTGTGGCCGCTGTTCGCGTTCCCACAGGGCGTAGGCCTCCTGCGGGTCCAGGACGCCGTGTGTGAGCGCGAGGAGGAAGCGGAACAGCTCGTGGTCCCTCGCGTGCCGCGGGATCCCGCCCAGATGCGCCGGTTCCGGCTCGGGGCGGCCGTCTCCGCGTAGCGGCACGAAGTACGCCGGGGTGTGCAGGAAGCGGCCCTCGGCGTACTCCCGGTCCCGGACGGTCAGGGCGAGCAGGCCGGTGGCGAACGGGGTCAGGACGCGGGCCCCTGGGGTGGACTGGGCGAGCCAGGCCCGGGGGACCGAGGTGAGGGCACAGGTCGCGATGGTGCGGTCGTAGGGGGCGCGCGCGGGGACTCCGCGGGCGCCGTCGCCCGTGACGACGGCCGGGTGATGGCCGGCGGCGGCCAGGTGCCGGCGGGCCGTCTCGGTGATCTCCGGGTAGAGGTCGACCGTCGTCACCAGGTCGTCGCCGAGGCGGTGGGCCAGCAGGGCCGCGTTGTAGCCGGTGCCGGTGCCGACCTCCAGGACCCGGTCGCCGTCCCGCACCCGCAACTCGGCCAGCATCTTCGCCATCAGCGAGGGCTGGCTGCTGGAGGAGACCAGGTCGCCGTCGCGCAGCCGGGTCGCCAGCGGGGCGTCGGCGTACGCGCCGCGCAGCCACTGCTCACGGGTCCGCGGGTCCGGGCTCTCGCCCCAGCGCCGCTCGTAGCCGCCCCGGACGCCGACGTAGTAGTACGGCACGAACAGATGCCGTGGCACCGCCTCGAACGCCTCGCGCCACACGGGGTCCGTCCGCCAGGCCCCGCTCGCGTCGATCTCCCGCACCAGCGCCGCCCGCGCCGAGACGGCGAGGTCGTCCAACTCCTTGTCGAGAGCGTCCGCGCCCATACCGTCCACAGTAGGTCCTAAGCCTCAAGTCCTCGTTCCCGTGTCTGAGAGCATGGACACCGTGAAAGAGATCCGGCGCGGCACGCTTCAGACGCAGACCTTCTACGAGCAGGTCGGCGGGGAGGAGACCTTCCGCCGCCTCGTGCACCGCTTCTACGAGGGTGTGGCGGACGACCCCGTCCTGCGGCCCATGTATCCCGAGGAGGACCTCGGTCCGGCCGAGGAGCGGCTCACGCTGTTCCTGATGCAGTACTGGGGCGGCCCGACGACGTACAGCGACAACCGCGGCCACCCGCGGCTGCGCATGCGCCACGTCCCCTTCACCGTGAACCGCGAGGCGCACGACGCCTGGCTGAAGCACATGCGCGTCGCCGTGGACGAGCTCGGTCTGTCCGAGGAGCACGAGGCGGAGCTGTGGCGCTATCTGACGTACGCTGCGGCCTCGATGATCAACACCCCTGACTGACAGGGGAATTGACTGACACGGGCGTCGACCGCCCGGGGTGGGGTGCGGATTCCGGTCGCGGAACGCCGGAATCCGGTCACAATCCGGTCAAGCTCGATTCACAAGCGCTTACCAGCGACCGCTCCCCTCTGACAGCATCGCCGGGAGGTCTGGACAACTTCCGGACGGCCACGGGGGGTCGGGGTGACGGGGTTCGGCGCGGTCGTGAGGTTCGTCCTCCTGCGCGCCCGCGCGCACCGCCTGCTGCTCGCCGCGGCCCTGCTGACCGTGCTGCTGACGACGGCGGTCCTGGCCACGCTCACCGCCTACTCGGCCGCGATCGGCGACGCGGCCCTGCGCCACTCGCTGAAGGACCCGCACAACGCGGCCGACAGCGCCCTGATCGTCAAGGCGGAGGTCCCCGCCGCGCGGCGCACGGCCGCCGACACCGTCGTACGACGGGAGGCGAGACGTGCCTTCGACGGGCTGCCGGTGACCGTGCGCACGCTGATCCGGTCGGGCCCGTACGCCCTGCCACGCTCCCTTCAGCCGCCGGCCGAGCGCTCCGGGGACCCGGACCTGACGTATGTGGCGGCGCTGGATCCCACCCAGGTACGGATCACTGAAGGCAGGATGCCCCGGGAGGGCGCCGCGGTCCGGGGCGGGACGCCCCGGAAGGGCGCGGTCGTCGAGGTGGCGCTTCCGCAGAGCGCCGCGCGTCCTCTCGGTCTGGGACCCGGCGACCGGCTCACGCTCGCCGACCGGCTCGGCGGGCCGACGCTGCGCGTCACGGTGACCGGCCTCTACCGCCCACGGGCCGCCGACGCGCCCTACTGGCAGCTGGACGACCTCGGCGGCCGGGGCGTCAAGACCCTCGACTTCACGACGTACGGCCCTCTGCTGGCCGCCCCCGGTGTCCTGGCCGACGGCCGGGTGAGCGCCGGGCAGTCCGCCTGGCTGGCGTCGGCGGACTTCTCGGCGCTGACGACGGCCCGGATCGGCGAGCTGCGCGCCTCGGCCCGGGCGGGCGGCGCGGCCCTGCGCAAGCAGCCCGTGCTCAGCGGCAGCACCGCCGCCGGCACCGATCTGCCCGACGTCCTGGACGCCGTCGAACGCTCCCTCCTCGTCTCCCGCTCCACCCTGCTGATCGTCGCCCTCCAGCTCGCTCTGCTCGCGGGCTGCGCTCTGCTGCTGGTGGCCCGGCTGCTGAGCACCGAACGCGCGGGCGAGACCCGGGTGCTGCGCGCCCGCGGCGCCTCCCGCGCCCGGATCACGGCCCTCGCGGCCCTGGAGGCGCTGCTCCTGGCGCTGCCCGCGGTGGTGGGCGCACCGCTGCTGTCGGGACCGCTCACCCGGCTGCTGGCCGGACAGGGGGCGCTGGCCCGGATCGGACTGCGCCTGGACGTGCCCGCCGCCGGGCGGCTCGGGGTGTGGCTGGTGGCGGGGGGCGTGGCGCTGGGCTGCGCGCTGGCGGTGACGGTGCCGGCGCTCACCGTCCAGGGATTCCGCCCGGGCAGGGCCCGGGCGCTGCCCGCTCCGGTCCGCGCGGGCGCCGACCTGGGCCTGCTGGCGGTGGCCGGGGTCGCGTACTGGCAGCTCGACCGGCAGACCTCCGGAGCCGTCACCGGCGACGCCTCCGGCACGCTGGGCATCGACCCGCTCCTGGTCGCGGCCCCCGCGCTGGCCCTGCTCGCCGGGACGGTGCTGACCCTGCGGCTGCTGCCCCTGGTGGCACGGCTGGCCGAGCGGCGGGCGGCCGGCGGGCGCGGGCTGACGTCGGCGCTGGCGGGCTGGCAGCTCAGCCGCCGCCCGATGCGCGGGGCGGCCCCGGTGCTGCTGCTGGTCCTCGCCGTCGCGCTCGGCATGCTGGCCATCGGACAGGGCGCCTCCTGGCACCGCTCGCAGGACGACCAGGCGGACTTCGGTGCCGGAGCGCCGCTGCGGATCCTGGGCGCGGGCGACGGCGGCCTCGGGCGCACGGAGGCATACGCCGGCATGGCCCATGTGCGGGAGGTCGCGCCCGCGGTCCGCACCGATCTGGCGCTGTCCGGCGACCGTATGGCGACGCTGCTGGCCCTCGACACCGCGCGTGCCGCGGACATGGTGCTGATGCGCCGGGACCTGGCGTCGGAGCCGGTACGGCCGCTGCTGGCGTCGCTGAGCCCGAAGGACCGGACGGCCGGGACCCAAGTGCCCGCCCGCACCGCCCGGTTGAGGCTGACGGCCGCCCTGCGCAGCTCCACCGGGCCCGGGATCACCACGGACGTCACGGCCACGCTGGAGGACGCCTACGGGACGCCGTACGAGGTGCGAGCGGGTCAACTCCCCGCCGACGGGCGGACGCACACGCTCGACATGGCCGTCTCCCCCGGTCCGCTGACCCTCACGAGCCTGCAGCTGGTGATGGCCCAGCCGGCCCTACGGCCGGAACAACACCGGCTCACACTCCGTGAGTTGACGGCCGTGGGTACCGACGGAACCGTACGGCGGCTGCCGTGGCCCACCGGCTGGAAGGCGGCCTCGCATCTCGACGGGCAGGTGTCGTCGCCGGACCAGCGCAGCCACCCGACCAGCCCGAGGACGAGCGGGTCGGGGTCGCCGACCGTCGAGTACGGCACGGGGTTCAAACCGGACGGGGACTTCTGGACCGTCTCGACGCTGACGGTGCGGTTGCGGGTTCCGCAGGCCATGCCGCCCGAGATCACGGCCGTCGCCACCGACCGCTATCTCGACTCGGCCGGTGCGCGCACCGGGCAGCGCGTGGACGTGCCGATCGGCGGGCAGACCGTGCCGGTGCGGATCGTCCGCGCGGTACGGGAGGTGCCGACGACGGGGGACGCGAACGGGGGCGCCCTGGTGGTCGATCTGCGGTCGGTGAACCGGGTGCTGGGGGCCCGGTACGGTGTGAGCGTCCCGCCCACCGAGTGGTGGCTGCGGACCGCGCCGGGCGACACGGCCCGGGTCGCCCGAGCGCTGCGCGCCCTGCCCGATCTGGACCCCACGCAGGTCGTGGTGCGGGACGAGACGGCCCTGCGGCTGCGGGACGACCCGTTCGGGGCGGGCCCGGAGGCGGCGTTCGCCGCGGCGGCCGCGGTGGCGGCGGCGCTGGCCGCCGTCGGCTTCGCGGTGAGCGCCGCCGGTTCCCTCGGCGAGCGGCGCGCCGAACTGGCGGTGCTGCGCGCGCTGGGTGCTCCGCGCCGCCGTCTGGCCCGCATGATCGCCGTCGAGCAGGGTGTGCTGGTGGCGTTGGCCCTGGTGGTGGGGGCGGCGCTGGGGACGGTGCTGACGCGGGCGGTGGTCCCGCTGATCGTGCTGACGGCACAGGCGACCCGGCCCGTGCCGCGGGTGCTGGTCGAACTGCCGGTGCCGCGGGTCGCCGTACTGCTGACGGCGGTCGCCCTCGCGCCGCTGCTGGTGATCACGGGGTTGGCGCTGCGGCGGGCGGAGCCGGCGGTGTCGTTGCGCGAACAGGGGGGTGAGTGAGGTGGGCCGGGTGCCGGCGCCCTGGGTCCGTACGCGGCTGCGGACCGCCCCGGCCGCGGCGTGCGCGCTGGCCCTGCTGGTGGCGCTCACCGCGTGTCTGGCGGCGGCGTTCCCACGAGCGGTGGACCGCTACGAGGACGCGGGGCTGCGCCGCGCCGTCGAGCGGGCGCGGCCCGACTCGACCGGTGTGAGCGTGTACGCCGGGCAGTCCGACCCGCTGCTGTCCCAGCGGATGCTGGAGAACGCGCTGCGCCCCGGCCCGCTCGCCCAACGGTACGCGGGGCTCCTGCCCGCCGTCCCGCGCCCGCTCGCCGTCGACCGCGGCCAGTCGACGTACGGGGTGCGCACCGCCGACGGGCAGCCGGTGCCGGATCCCTGGCTGCCCAGGCCGAGCGGTATCCCGGCGAAGATCGAGATCGCGGCCCAGCAGGGACTGGGGGAACACGCGACGGTCAGGTCCGGCCGGCTGCCCCGGGCCGACGGCCTGGTCACCGCGACGACGCCCTCCGTGGAGGCCGCGGTGAGTGTGGAGACGGCCAGGAGCCTGCGCATCGAGGTCGGTTCGGTGATCCACTTCCCGGGTGCGGGCCGCGCCCCGCTCGTCGTCCGGATCACCGGCATCGTCGCCCCGCGTGCCCCGGAGGGCGCCTACTGGTCCGGTCACCCCCTGCTGCGCACACCCAGCCTGATCACGGTCCCGAACACCGAACGCGACAAGTACTGGCTCGGCGCGCTGCTGATCGCCCCCGAGGCCGCCCCCGCACTGCTCGGCACGCCCGCGGACCCCGTGCGGTACTGGCAGCTGGCCCCGGCCACCACGCAGCTGCACTCCTACGACCTGGACCGTCTGAGGTCCGCCGTCGCCTCTCTGGAGGGCGGGCCGGCCATGCAGGAGATGCGCTCGGTCACCGACCCCTCGACGGATGTGAGCACCGGCCTCGACGACGTGCTCACCGCCTACGCGGGTCTGCGCGCCGGCGTCCGCCCGCTGCTCGCCGTCGCCGCCTTCGGCACCGGCACGGTCGCCGCCGTGGTCCTGCTCATGGCCGGCGGCCTCGCCGCGGACCGCCGCCGCTCCGAACTCACCCTGCTGCGCGCCCGAGGGGCCTCCCTACGAGGGCTGACGGGCCGCCTGTTCGCGGAGACCGCGGTGATCGCGCTGCCCGCGGGCGCCCTCGGCCTGACCGCGGCGCTGCTCGCGCTCCCCGGCAGCCGTGCCCTGTACGCGACGGCGGCGGCCACCGCGGTCACCCTCGCCGCCTGCGCGGCCCTGCCCCTGCGCGCGGCGGCCGTCCACCGGGTCGTGCGCGTCCACGGCGCCCGCGCGGACGTCGCCTCCGCACGGCCGTCCAGGCGCCGTACGGTCGCGGAGCTCACCCTCGTCGTGGTGGCCCTGGCGGCCGTGGAGACACTCCGCAGAAGAGGCGCCTCGGGCGACCGGCTGACCTCCCTGGCACCGGTGTTGGTGGGGGTGGCCGCGGCCCTGCTGCTGGTCCGCCTCTACCCGCTTCCGCTCCGGGGCCTGGCCCGCCCCGCGGCCCGGCTGCGCGGCGCGGTGGGCCATCTGTCGCTGGCCCGCGCGGGCCGTACGTCCGCCTCCGCGGTACTGCCCCTGCTGGCGCTGCTGACCGCGCTGACCACGGCGGCCTTCGGCGGCTCGGTGCTGGCGGGTGTGGCCCAGGCCCGCGACCACGCGGCGCTCCTCCTGGTCGGCGCCGACGCCCGCGTCGAGTCGCCGGGCCCGCTGCCTTCGGGCCTGGCGGACCGAGTCCGCCGGATGGCGGGTGTACGGACACTGGCCGCGCTGAGCATCACCTACCAGGCCCGGCCCAACGACGAGACCCAGTCGGTGCGACTGGTGGGCGTGGACCCCGGGGAGTACGCGGAGTTGGCGCGGCAGACGGGCCTGGGCCCCTTCGCCGCCGGGGAGTTGAGGCGCCGGTCGGCCGACGGGGCGCTTCCCGCCGTGGCCTCGCCCGCGGTCGCGTCGAGATTCGGCGGCCGGACCCTGCCGGTGCGTCTGGAGGACGGCAGTACGGTCCCCGTCCGTATCGCCGCCGTCCGGGACGGCACGCCGGCCGTCACGGCCGAGGACTTCCTGGTGGTGGACCGCGCCGGTCTGGACGCGAGGGTGGCCCGTCCGACCGTACTGCTGCTGACCGGCGCCCATCTGGACGGCTCCGCCCTGCGCCGGGCGGTGGGCGGCTCCGCGGGCGTCCATCTGCGCTCCGAGGAACGGGCCCGGTTCGTCGACTCCCCCCTCCAGTCCGGCGCGGAACGCGTCTACGCCGCCGGTGTGGCCGCCGGCGCGGGCTACGCCGTCCTGGCCCTCCTGCTCTCCCTCCTGCGCGCCGCCCCCGAACGGGCGGCCCTGCTCGCGCGCCTGCGCACCATGGGCCTGACCCGCGCCCAGGGCCGCCGCCTCCTGGTCCTGGAGTCCCTGCCCCAGGCCGTACTGGCGGCCGCCGGGGGCGCGTTGACGGGCTGGGCGACGATCCGTCTGCTCTCCCCGGGCGTGGACCTGACGACGATCGCGCTGGCCTCGGCCCAGCCCCCGGCGGGCGAAGCCGAGTTGCACACCGATGTGATGTCACTGCTGATACCGGCCACGGCGCTCGTGCTGGTGACGGTGGGAGTCGCGGGGGTTCAGGCCTGGTGGACGGGACGGCGCGGGGCGGTGGCGGAGTTGAGGGTGGGTGACACTCGATGACGGGCGCGGGGCGGTGGCGGAGGTGCGGATGGGTGACGCTCGATGACGGGCGCGGACCGGCGGACAACCGACCCGGGCACCGGCCCCAGGCACCGCCCCGGGGTTGCCGTCGACGATCGGACGCCCAGGAGATCCCGATGACCAGGAGATCCCGATGACCACGACCGAGCCCACCCTCGCCGACCTGGCGAACCGCGCCGCGGCCGGCCGCGACCGCCCCGTCTACGGCCACGACGCCCTCATCACCTGCGACCGCCTGGTCCGGATCTTCACCACGGACGGCATCGAGGTCCAGGCCCTTCAGGGCCTCGACCTCCTCGTCCGCGAGGGCGAACTCATGGCCCTGGTCGGCGCTTCCGGCAGCGGCAAGTCCACTCTCATGAACATCCTCGCCGGGCTCGACACCCCCACCGCGGGCAGAGCCCGGGTGGCCGGCCACGACCTGCTCACGATGACCGCGAAGGACCGTCTGGCCTACCGGCGCACCACCGTAGGCTTCGTCTGGCAGCAGACCTCCCGCAACCTGCTCCCCTACCTCACCGCGGCCCAGAACATCGCCCTGCCGATGCAGCTCGCCGGCCCGGGGAAGCGCCGTCGGCAGGCCGAACGCGCCCTGGAACTGCTGGAGTTGCTGGACATCCCCGACTGCCGGGACCGCCGCCCGCACCAGCTCTCCGGCGGCCAGCAACAACGGGTGGCCGTCGCCGTGGCCCTCGCCAACGACCCCGCGGTCCTGCTCGCCGACGAACCCACCGGCGAACTCGACTCCCACACCGCGGAACAGGTCTTCGCCGCCTTCCGCACCGCCAACGAGCGCCTCGGCACGACCATCGTGATCGTCACCCATGACCAGGCGGTGGCGGACCAGGTCCGCCGCACGGTCGCCATCCGTGACGGCCGTACCTCCACCGAGGTCCTGCGCCGCAGCGAGGTCGACGCGACGACCGGCCACGAGACGGTGGTCGCCCGCGAGTACGCCATGCTCGACCGCGCCGGCCGCCTCCAGCTCCCCGCCGAGTACACCGAGGCCCTGGGCATGCGCGACCGCGTGGCCCTGGAACTGGAGCGCGACCACATCGCGGTATGGCCGGACGACAGCGAGGAGGGGTGAGACCGGTGACGGGTGGCGCGGCCGGTCAGCGCACGCTGACGTCCAACGCCCCGAGCCCGGCCCGCCGTACGGCGATCGACCCGTAGGCGGTACGCAGCCGCAGCCACGCGCCCGACGAGAACAGCGTCGGCTCCCCGGCGCCCTCACCGCCCCGCAGGAACCCGAGCGACTGCGCCGCGTGCAGCGCGCGCACCGGGAGGCGGGTATCGGCGACCGTCCGGGACCAGATCTCCCGCCCGATCGCGTCGAGTTCGGCTCTGGTACGTCGTTCGGGCGCCAAGTCCCCTGTACGCGCCCGGAATTCGGCGACCGCCGCACCCACGGTCGCCCGCAGCTCGTCCGGCGCGGGCAGCCCCGGCACCGCCTGCCAGCCACCCCGCGGCGGCAGCACCCCGGCCCACGGCGGCCCGGTCACCGCCCCCGGCACGGCGGCGGTGGCGGCCGACTCGTCGACGGACTCCAGCAACTCCCCCGCGGACACGGTCACATCGAGGGTGACGTCCAGCCCGTCCTCGTAGGGCTTGGCGAGTCGTGCCGCCCGGATCGCCAGCACCTCGAAGGACGGCGGCCGCCCGAAGACGGCGAGCGCGGTACCGGCCGCCTGCAGCCGGACCGCCGCCGAGCGGTCGTAGTGGAGCAGCCGGGAGAGGAAGGCCGCGAGGTCCGCCGCCTCCCCCTCGTCGGCGAGGTGGAGGACCGTCATGCCGCGACGGCCTCCTCCTCGTCGTCCATGTAGCCCTGGAGGAACTCGCGTTCCTCCTGGGTGATCCGGCGCGGGCGCTGTGCCTCGAAGTCGAACGGCACGACGACCGTCGAGGCCCGTACATAGACCTGGTCGGAGTCCTTCACCTCACAGGTGATGGTGAAGGACGCGGCCCGTATCCGCGTGATCCACAGCTCGATGTCCACCGGGTGGTGCCGGTGGACGAGCTGCCGCTTGTAGTCGATCTCGTGCCGTGCCACCACCGACCCCTGCTGGAAGTCCTTCTCCGGGCGGAAGAGGAAGTCGATACGGGCCTCCTCCAGGTAGCGGACGAACACCGCGTTGTTGACGTGGCCGTACGCGTCCATGTCCGACCAGCGGAGGGGGCAGCGGTAGATGTGACGCAAGATCGATCAGCCCCGGGTCAGCTTCTTGTAGGTGGCGCGGTGCGGACGCGCGGCGTCCGGGCCGAGCCGCTCGATCTTGTTCTTCTCGTACGACTCGAAGTTGCCCTCGAACCAGAACCACTTGGAGTCACCCTCGTAGGCGAGGATGTGGGTGGCGACACGGTCCAGGAACCAGCGGTCGTGGGAGACGACCACGGCGCAGCCGGGGAACTCCAGCAGCGCGTTCTCCAGGCTGCTGAGGGTCTCCACGTCGAGGTCGTTGGTCGGCTCGTCGAGGAGCAGCAGGTTGCCGCCCTGCTTGAGGGTGAGCGCGAGGTTGAGCCGGTTGCGCTCACCGCCGGAGAGGACACCGGCGGGCTTCTGCTGGTCGGGACCCTTGAAGCCGAAGGCGGACACGTAGGCCCGGCTCGGCATCTCGACCTGTCCGACATTGATGTAGTCGAGCTCGTCACTCACGACGGCCCAGAGGGTCTTCTTCGGGTCGATGTTCTCGCGGCTCTGGTCGACGTACGAGATCTTGACGGTCTCGCCGACCTTGATGGAGCCGGAGTCCGGCTCCTCCAGCCCCTGGATCATCTTGAAGAGGGTGGTCTTGCCGGCGCCGTTGGGGCCGATGACACCGACGATGCCGTTGCGCGGCAGCGTGAAGCTGAGGTCCTCGATGAGGACCTTCTCGCCGAAGGCCTTGTTGAGGTTGTTGACCTCGACGACGATGCTGCCGAGCCGCGGGCCCGGCGGGATCTGGATCTCCTCGAAGTCCAGCTTCCGCATCTTCTCGGCCTCGGCGGCCATCTCCTCGTAGCGGGCGAGACGGGCCTTGGACTTGGCCTGCCGCCCCTTGGCGTTGGAGCGGACCCACTCGAGCTCTTCCTTGAGCCTCTTCGCCCGCTTGGCGTCCTTCTGCCCCTCGACCTTGAGACGGGTCTGCTTGGTCTCGAGGTAGGTGGAGTAGTTGCCCTCGTAGGGGTAGGCACGCCCGCGGTCGAGCTCGAGGATCCACTCGGCGACGTTGTCGAGGAAGTACCGGTCGTGGGTGATGGCCACGACGGTCCCCGCGTACTTGGCGAGGTGCTGCTCCAGCCAGTTCACCGACTCGGCGTCGAGGTGGTTGGTGGGCTCGTCGAGCAGCAGCAGGTCAGGAGCTTCGAGCAGCAGCTTGCACAGCGCCACACGCCGCCTCTCACCACCGGAGAGCTTGGTGACGGCCCAGTCGCCGGGCGGGCACCCGAGCGCGTCCATCGCCTGCTCCAGCTGCGCGTCGAGGTCCCAGGCGTTGGCGTGGTCGAGGTCCTCCTGCAGCTTGCCCATCTCGTCGAGCAGCGCGTCGGAGTAGTCGGTGGCCATCAGCTCGGCGATCTCGTTGAACCGGTCGAGCTTGCCCTTGATCCCGGAAACACCCTCCTGGACGTTCTCCAGGACGGTCTTCTCCTCGTTCAGCGGGGGCTCCTGCAGCAGGATCCCGACGCTGTAACCGGGCGACAGGAAGGCATCGCCGTTCGACGGCTGCTGCAGTCCCGCCATGATCTGCAGCACGGTCGACTTACCAGCGCCGTTCGGCCCGACGACACCGATCTTCGCTCCCGGAAGGAAGTTCAGGGTGACATCGTCGAGGATCACCTTGTCGCCGTGCGCTTTGCGCGCCTTGCGCATGGTGTAGATGTACTCAGCCAAGAGAAACCGTCCGGCAGCTTGAAATCTGGCAGTGGGCAGATACACCCCATCTTGCCCGACGTCCACCCCGCGACGGAAACCCGTATAAGTGCGCGCTCCTGACCTGGGGTTTTCGCTAGCGGCGTCGGGTCAGCAGCAGTGCGGTGGCTGCTGCCGCGCCGGCCGCGGCCGTGATGCCGGCCGAGCGGAAGGCGCGGGTCGAGCGCCAGCTCAGGATCGACCAGCGGGACTGGGCGGAGAGCACGGAGCCGGTGCTCAGCCAGGAGCCCGCCGAGATCAGGGACAGGGCGGAGCCGATGGAGCCGACCGAGAGGGTGCTGCCCACGGAGCCGATGGACAGGACCGAGCCGACGGAGCCGATGGACAGGGCGGAGCCCACCGAGCCGATCGAGAGGACCGAGTCCTGCGACCAGAGGGACAGACGGGAGCCCGAGGACGTGCAGGGTGCCGAGGGTGCGGTCGGATCGGTCATGACGGCATCCTGCCCCCGGTCCGGCCGGCCCGCACCCCGTACGCCCGATTCCCTTGCCGTGACTCGCTGTTGAGTTGCCGAGGAACAGGTACCGCCCGCCTGCTCAGCCCCGCGTCCGCGCCTGCGCCTCTTCCTTCTTGCGGACCACGACCAGTGCCGCCCCGCCGATCACCACGAACCCGATGGCGAGGCCCGCGATCAGCGGGGTCGTGCTGGAGCCGCCCGTCGCGGCGAGGTTGGTGTCGTCGGCCGTGCCGCCCACCGTGGCCGGGCTCGGCTCACTGAGGGTCTGGACCGCGTCGCCGGCGCTCGCGCTGCCCTGCGTCCTGCAGTCGAGGATGCCGGTGAAGCGCTGGTCGAGCCCGTTCGGGCCGGTGATCGTGAAGTCGTAGGGCTGGTCCTCCTGCAAGGGGATCGTCACGGTGTGCGACTCCCCCGCCGGGATCTCGTAGTCGGCGCCCATCAGGGAGAAGGTGAACGCCTCGTCGCCCTGGTTGGCCGCGGTGATGTCGACACCGCTCTTCGCGCAGTTCCGCGCCGCCGAGAGGGCCGGTATGGCCCCCTTCTCCGCCCAGCTCGCACTCGCCGTCGCCGAGACCGTGGACTCGCTGGAGCCGGCCAGGATCTGGGTCTGGCTGCGGCTCTCGGAGGCGAAGGCCCGGCCGACCGGCACGGTGGTCGAGGCCTGCACGGTCAGCTCGGCCGAGCCGGCCGCCGCGTCCTCGGGCACGTCGAAGAAGACCTGGCTGCCGTCGGCCGCCGTGGTGAGGGGCTTGCCGTCCTTGCCGACGATCCGCACACCCGTGGTGGCCGCGTCGGCCGGCGGGGTCAGCGTGACGCCGGCCGCGTTGGTGTGCACGGTCACCGGACCGAGCAGCTCACCGGGGTGGCCGGAGACCGCGGGCCGGTCGAGCGACAGGGAGGCCCTGGGCTCCGCCACGTCGACGGCGCTCTTCGAGAGGTAGTCCGCGAGCTTCTCCGCCTGCGGGTCGACGGCGTCGACGTCCGCCCCGTCCGAGTAGCGCCAGATGGCCACCTGGGTGCCTGCCGCGGCGTCCTGCTCGGTCAGTCCGCCCTGGACACCGGCCTTGGCGGCGAGTGCCGCGAGATCGTTGACCTGCGGATAGGAGTTCTCCAGGATCCAACGGATCCTGCCGGCGTCCTTGTTGGCGCCCAGCGAGGTCCCGCTCCAGGGCGTCTCGTGGTACCGGGCGTCCCGCTGGGTGGGGTTGTGCAGGTCGACGCAGTACGTCTGCAGGGTGCCGCCGCCGTCGACGGACATCTCGAACAGGCCCGCCGAGACCTGCTGGTCCCCGGCGGTCCTGTCATGGATCACGGCGGTGCCGTACGTCTTGAGCCCGCCTATGGTGGCGGTCGCCCCGCCCTGGGTCTGTGTCGTCTCCCCGGCGAAGGCCGTACCGGCACCGGTCAGCGCGCCGGCCGCCACGAGCCCGGAGACCACCAGCGCGGAGGCGAGCCGGACCGCGGTCCCTCGCCTGCGCGCACACAGCGCAGAGAACGAAGCAAACACACATTCCCCTTCGAGCAGGACCCGTTGAAGTGGGGGTACGGTCCCACCAGCAGAATCGGCAGCCCCGGGAGTCCCAGGAGCCATGCCCGGCATCCTAGGGATCCGGCGCGGCGCACTTGACAAGTCGGATGATCTGACGACCGATCCGACTCGCAATCGTTATCGCCAGGACGGCGCACGACAGTCCCTCCGAGCAGGGCTTATCGACAAATACACCAGGTCGTTCGGGATGTGCTCGCCGATAAGCCGCAGTCCGGTCAGCTCAGTTCCAACTCCAGCTCCAGCTCCAGCTCCAGATCCAGATCCGGGCAGGAGCTGACATCACGTCACCGCCGCTGGCTCCGGCTCCCGTTGGGCTGCCTCCGGGTCCGAAATCCCTGGCGGCGTCTCCCAGTTGGGCTCGGGCTGCGCCGCCGTGGCGGCCTGTTCCGTCCTGACCGCCCGCCGGAAGGCCGACGTACCGCGCGACAGATCGTGGCCGATGGCCATCGCGTCGAGATCCGCCGAACTCCAGTTCTGCCCCTCGCGCGACTCGCTGCGCACCTTGAGCCTGCCCTGCACCATCACCGGATCGCCGACGTTGAGCGAGGCCGCCACGTTCGCGGCCAGCTGCCGGTTGGCCCACACCGTGAAGAAGTTGGTGTGGCCGTCGGTCCAGACGTTCTTCTCCCGGTCCAGGTAGCGCGCCGTCACCGCGAGCCGGAACCGGGCCGACGGGCCCGAGACCAGTTCCCTGAACACCGGCCTGGTCGCCACATTGCCCACGGCGCAGATGATCGTCTCGTTCATCGCGTATCCCTCCCTCACACGCCTACGGGCCCGTCCCGTACGGCTGCGTCCGCCGCCGCGGCCGCACGCCTCGCGCACCGCCGCCGCCACGCCGACCGCGCCTTCGCGATCGCCGTGCCGCCAGACTGCCTCCGTCGGGCCGAGCCCGCTGAGCGCTGTGGACAACCCACAGCCTGTGGACAACTCCGTCACCCGGACGAGTGAGCCACCGTCATGATCGGATTCACCTGCCCGCGATCACCGCACCGCGGCTCGACGCACCCCCACTCACCGCGCCGTCGCCCCCACCCCCGCCACCCGCCCGAACTGCTCCCGGACCTCCCGGTACCGCAGCAGTTCTGCCGCCACCGGGTCCAGCACCCGGGCCCGTCCGCACCCGGCCGCCGCTTCCCTGAGCCGACGTTCCGCGTCGGTGCCGTACCGCCGGGCGGGTCCCCGTGCCGCCATCCGGCAGCTCCACTCGATCAGCGGGCCCCCGACGATCCCGATCACCATCAGCAGCACAGGCACACCGAGGTTCGGCGCCATGAACCCGACGATCTGGCCCAACAGCCACAGTCCGCCCACCACTTGGAGGATGGTCATGGCGGCCTGGGACAGCACGGCGGCCGGCCACCAGCCGGGCCGCGGCGGCCGGCCCGGCGGCAGTCCGGCGCGCGCCGCCAGCTCGTCGAGCGCCTCGGGCAGCCCCTGCGATCCCCGTACGGCCGCCTCGCGCACCGCCTGCGCCCACGGCGCCGGCAGTCCGGCCGAGGCACGGTCGGCCAGCGTCCGCACCGCCTGCTCGACGCGCTGCCGCGCCGTGGCCTCCTCGTCGGCCTGGGCGCTCAACGGCAGCCGTCCGGTGGCCGGTTCGTACCGGTCCTGGTACCACCGCCACAGCCGTAGCCACGGCGTCCCGCACGCGCGGTTGGCGTTGCGCAGCCAGGCGCGCTCGGCGGCCTCGCCGGCCGCCGTGGCACCGACCGCGTCCGCGAGCCGCGCGGCGAACTCGTCCCGCGCCTCCTCGCTCAGCCCGGTCCGCCGGCGGGTGGCGTACACGGGCCACAGCCCGACCGCGGCGGCGTCCACGTCGGCCGAGATCCGCCGCGCCGGGGCGCCGCGCTCGGCCACGAACTGGCCCAGCGCCTCCCGCAGTTCCCCGACGCCGTCCCCGGTGAGCGCGGACAGCGCGAGCACGGTGGCGCCCGGTTCGCCGTACTCGCCGAGCGCGATCCCGTCCTCGTCGAGCAGTCGCCGTAGATCGTCGAGGACCTGGTCGGTGGCCTCGCCGGGCAGCCGGTCGGTCTGGTTGAGGACGACGAACATGACCTCCGCGTGTCCGGCCATCGGCCGCAGATAGCGTTCGTGCAGCATCGCGTCGGCGTACTTCTCGGGGTCGACGACCCAGATGACCGCGTCCACGAGCGCCAGGATGCGGTCCACGTGCTCGCGGTGCTGTACGGCGGCCGAGTCGTGGTCGGGCAGGTCGACCAGGACGAGACCGCGCAACTGGGCCTCCGCCTCGGCGCTCTGGAGGGGGCGTCGGCGCAGCCGGGGCGGGATGCCGAGCCGCTCGATGAGACTCGCCGCCCCGTCGCTCCAACTGCACGCGATGGGCGCGGCCGTGGTGGGCCGTCGTACGCCCGTCTCCGAGATGGGCACCCCGGCGAGCGTGTTGAACAGCTGCGACTTGCCGCTTCCGGTGGCGCCCGCGATGGCGACCACGGTGTGCTGCCCGGAGAGCCTGCGCCGCGCCGCCGCCTCGTCCAGCACCCGTCCGGCCTCCGCGAGCGTCCGGCTGTCGAGCCGGGTGCGGGAGAGCCCGACCAGCTCCCGCAGCGCGTCGAGGCGTGAGCGCAGGGCCCCGTCGTACGCGAGCGGGGCCGCGGGCTGGGTGCTGTGCGACCGGATCTCCACCGCGGCCACAGGCTCGGCGCCGGCGCCTTCGGCAACCCGCCGGGCGATGAGCCCGTCGCCCCAGGGTCCCGAGGAGTCGGTAGAGCCGATGGAGCCGATCGAGCCGGTGGAATCCGAGTCCGTACGGCCATGCCGGTCGCCTTTCTCCTCCTCGGGACGGCCGCCTTTCGGATCGCGCTCCTCGGGGAGACGGTTCTCGCCGCCGCCGTTCCCGTGCTCGTTCCCGTGCTCGTGCTCGTTCTCGGTACCGGTCCCGGTCTCGGTCACCGTGTCCCCCGCGTGGTCGGCGTGCTCGGTGTGGTCCTGGTCAGTGACGGCGGTCACCGGTCACCTCTCCTTCTGCAGTACGGACAGCGCGGCGATGAGCTCGGCCTGGGGTTCGGGATGGATGTCGAGGGCGTCGAGGGGGGCGAGCCGGCGTTCGCGCTCGGTGTGCATCACCCGGTCCAGATGCTCGTTGAGGAGCCGTCCGCCCCGGTCGCGCAGCCGCAGCGCCCCGTGCGCCCCGATCCGCTCGGCGAGCCCCTCCCCGGCCGAACGCGCCCGGCGGCCGCCCAGCAGCGCGGTGGCGACGAGGGCGGCGATCACCTCGGGGTCGGGCGCGAGAGCGCGCTCCAGGTCGCGCACCTCGTCCTCGGCGCACTCCTCGAGCTCCCGCCGCCACCGTCGTACGGCCATCCCGATGCGGTGCTCGGCGCTCTCCAGGGAGGGATCGCGCCTGTCGAGCTCCGGGGCGGCCGCCGCGGGTTCGCGCCGCCAGGCCTCTTCGACGCGCTCGTCGGCGGCGGTGACGGCGCACAGCAGCAGTGCGGCGAGGCTCTCCGTGAGCGCGTCGAGCAGCTCTCGGGCGGCGCAGTCGAGCGGAAAGGCGCGCCACCGCTTCAGCGCGTCCCCGGCGAGTACGGCACCTGCCTGCAGCCGCCCCCGTACGCGCGCGTGCTCGCTGTCGTACGCCCCCTCGACGGCGGAGGTGAGGCGCAGAGCGGCCGCGTACTGCGCGGCGGCGGCTCCGGCGAGCTCGGGCATGCGTGCCTTGAGGGAATCGAGCACCCCGTAGGCCGTACGGGCCATGGCGTGCTGCCGCGCGCCCGGGTCCTGCGCGAGGTGGACGAGCCAGGTCCGCAGCGGCGCCACCGCGGTGGCCGGCAGCAGCCCACCGCCCCAGGCGGACTCGGGCAGTTCGGGCACGGTGAAGCGGGGTACGTCGCCGAGGCCCGCCTTGGTGAGGAGCGCCCCGTACTGCCGGGACACCTCGGAGACGACCTGGTGCGGCACCCGGTCGAGCACCGTGACGAGGGTGGCGTCGTACTCCTTTGCGGTGCGGAGCAGATGCCAGGGGACGGCGTCGGCGTAGCGGGCGGCGGTGGTGACCATGACCCAGATGTCGGCGGCGCAGACGAGTTCGGCGGCCAGGACGCGGTTGTCGGCGACCAGGGAGTCGATGTCGGGGGCATCGAGGAGGGCGAGGCCGCGCGGGAGTGTCTCGGCGGTCTCCACGCGCAGCACGCGCGCGGGGTCCTCGCCGGGCAGCAAGAGGTCGTCCGCCGCGTCCTGGTGGGGCACCCACACGCGCGTGAGGTCGGGCAGCACGCGCATTCCGCTGAACCAGTGATGGTCCTCCGGATGGCAGACGAGCACCGGCGTCCGCGTGGTCGGCCGCAGTACGCCCGCCTCGCTGACCCGGCGTCCGACAAGGGAGTTGACGAGGGTGGACTTGCCGGCGCCGGTGGATCCGCCGATCACCGCCAGCAAGGGTGCTTCGGGTTCTCTCAACCGGGGCACCAAGTAGTCGTCGAGCTGGGCGAGCAGTTCGTCGCGGTTGGCACGCGCGCGTGGAGCCCCCGCCAGGGGCAGCGGGAAGCGTGCGGCGGCGACACGGTCGCGCAGGGCGGAGAGTGCGTCGAGCAGCTGAGGCCGTACGTCCAAGGTCACCACATGCGAAGAATGCCCAATTTTAGGGGAATTCTGAAGCATATGAGCATGTCTGCGCGCCGACAGGACACAAGGGACGGAAGGGGCGACTGGGACGCGGGCACAGTCCAGGCATAACGAGTGCACAACACCCGGTGCGCGAGGGCCCAAAAGCGATGCACGATTCGTACCTGCCTGCGATTATCAGGACCGCTTCACCGAACCTCCACATCGAGCCACGGAGGCGAAGCAACAGGGACAAGGACGCGGGAGCCCTATCCTTGTCCCCGGCAACGTCACGGAACGGCCCACACCCGGGCACCCACGACAGAGGCCACCACACCCGGCCCCCGTAGCTCAGTGGATAGAGCAGGCGCCTTCTAAGCGCTTGGCCGCAGGTTCGAGTCCTGCCGGGGGCGCCCTTTCCTCGCTCTCCTTCGGGAGAGCGTTTTTGCTGTTCAGAGCGGGTATCGCTCGGCATGAAGAAGCCCCGGCCCCTCCCCTGACGATCAAGGGAGAGCTCCGGGGCTGACCGGCTGTCACCGGGTTTTTGCGGGTGGCCGTGTCGAATACGTGTCGAAGTTCTTTGGCTGAAGATCAACCAGCGTCGGGCGGCTCGGGGAGGTCTCCGGCGGCTTCAAGTCGCTTCTTCAGGTCCGGCAGTTGCCTGTCGACGCACCGGGCGTAGGTGGCAAGCAGCAGGGGCACGCTGTTGCCGGCCCACTCGGGAACCTGCGCCGGTGGGATCCCGTCGTTCAGCCATTTGGTGAGGCGGGTGTGCCGGATGTCGTACACACGCTTGCCGGTCGGCGAGTCGAAGACGTGCGGAGCCAGCACCGCCCGGCGAGCACTACGCCAGGCCCGGCGAATGACGGAGCCCGCGAGGATGCCGCCGTTCTCGCCCTGGAACAAGATCACCCGGTTTGAGGTCTTCGTCGTCGATGTGCCGGCGGAGGATGCGTGTCAGGGCGGGATGGCCCGGCACCGTGCGCGTGTCCCCTTCGGCGCGGCCTTTGAGGTCGCGCTGCTCGTGAATCTCGCCCGTGTCGGTCCACTGCTTTCCCACTTCCGGGGTCGCCGTGTGAATCATCAGTTCGCACCACTGGTCGGCGGCGTCGACCTCGGGCAGGCTCACCTCCCGTACGCGCATCGCCACGGCCTCTTCAGGGCGCGGCCCGCAGTAATACAGGGTGGCGAAGAAGGCATGCAGCCTCTTGCCGCCTCGGGGCCGCTGACGGATCCAGTCGAGGAGTGCCGCCGCCGGCTCGGGGTTCATCAGGCTGCGCTTGTCCACGGCGTTCGTCGTCCTGGTGGCCGTCGTCACCTCCTTGCCCTTGGGCAGAGGGTTGGCCCGCAGAATGCGCCGCCGGATCGCGTACTTCATGACGACGTTGAGGATCCGGCGATGCCGCTTGCGAGACCAGGCCGCCGCCTGCTTGCCGTCCAGGCGGGTGTCGACGGCTCGTAGGACGTCGTCGACCTTTTCGGGGTCCTCCCAGACCGAGACGGGAAGCGAGTTCCGCTCAACCCATCTGAGGGTGGCCACCACGTCCCCGCGGGGCTTCCGATCGACGGTTGGCGTTGAACGCCCACTCGCGCAGCGCCGTCCGCACGGCCACGGGATCGAACTGGGTGGGCTGTGCCCGGAGCAGAGCAAGGGTGGCCGCGGTGAGGGTCTTGGCGGTGTTCTTCCGGCTATTGCCGCCGAGTTGAGGCCATCGAGCGTCCACGTACTCAACCGCGAACTTGTACCAGCTCATCGCGGCCGACTTGGAGCGATGGGAGACCGGCGGCCCCGTGGCGATGATGAATGCCTCACCCTTGCCTGTGGCTTGGATCAGTTCCGAGCGAAAGCCCTCGACGAGTGCCGGCGCGGAGCCTGCGCCTGATCAGCCCCGTGCAGCGGCGGCCTCCTCGGCGCCAACCCGCGATGAGCGCTGGGCGATTGGAACGCGTTGCCAGGCAGTACGCCAGCCCTCGGGGTGGGAGGAACGACCGTCGTGGCTCAGAGCGGAGCGCTCGGCGGTTGACCGGGAGCACTGGGGACCGTGACTGCGCACGGGTCAGTGGCCGCCTGGTAGCGCAGGTCGGTAGCCCTGATCCGCAAGCCAGGCCCGGCCCCGGCCGTGCTCCCGCTCCGCGGCGAACAGCCAATACCGCTGGAGCTCCGCCGGCGAGGTGGCCAGCACGTCCTTGAAGCGGCGAAACGCTCCTGGGCCCTGGATTGCGATGCCGAGGAAATGGGCGAGGTCCTGGTCGTCGAGGGTGGTGATGAAGTCCTCCATGTCGCGGTAAGCATCGCGCGATCCCTGACACGGGACATGGAGCCACCGCTCGGCGCCTTCTGGTTCCTCCTGGTCCCACAACTCCTCGGTGTCCGCAAGGGCGGGCCGGCACTCGCCGGTGTCCAGGTCGATGCGGCCACCGCCCCAGGCCGGATCGCCTTCGAGTAGACCGGAGAGTTTTTCCAGATCGACCGGCAGCGGCCGCAGCATCGAGACGGCACCGCCACCCGCCGCGTCGAGTTGTTCGGCGAGGACCGCGTCTCCGGGCCGGCCCCGTTCGCGCAGAGCGGATGTACACACGATCGCCGTCTCCCGGGCGCCGGGCACGCCCTGAAAGACGGCTGCGGTGAGTGTGTCTCCGCACTGCTGCAGCACGCCGACGGGGTCATGCGTACGCAGCATGGCGAGCAGCAACGGGCCGTCCACGGTGTGACAGGCGGCGCGGAGCGCCTTCAACGCGTGGTCGGTCCAAGCCTCGGTCATGCCCGCGACGCTACGCCGCCGCATGCTGCGAGTGCCATGGACTCCCGTGCGACAACCCACCGACGTGTTCTGACCCGAATTCCCTGAACTCCTATCTGAAGTCGGCGGCTTTGGCGGATGTACCGGCAGGAGGGCAAGAGGCGGGGTGCTGCATTGTTCATCAGCCAAGCGTCCGCGCAAGCCCGACGAGCGCCTCGACTGCGAGGTAGAGGACCTCATCACAGCCTGCCCACGTCGTTTCAGCCCTCGCTCGCACCGGCTATACGTCCGCCGTGTGAGCGAGTACCAGTACTACGAGTTCCAGGCCCTCAACCGACCGCTCAGCCGCGAGGAACAGGAACAGCTGCGGGCCATCTCCCCCCGGGGCCCGGATCACCGCAACCAGCTTCACCAACACTGGTCGAGCGCTACCTCGACGCCCACCTGTACGTCACCAAGCAAACCCTGGCCCTGACCACAGCGAAGCCGTACTGCCTCCACCACCACGTCGACGCGTGGGCCACCCGCACCCACCTCCTGCTCGATCTGACCAGCGAGGACGAGGGCCCGCGGACTTCCTGCGCGTGGATGGCGATCTGCTGGCGATCGCGGCCCTGTTGTTGCTACGGCTCGTCCTCGGCGCGGAGCCCCGGTTGCGCACCGACCTCCTGCACCGCCTGCACGGCACCGCTGCTCCGGCCGCCGTCCCCGGGCGCAGCTCCGCAGCCCAGCTCCTGGATGCCGCCCACACATGGCGCACCAAGCCCCCACACAGCGTCGAATAGGAACGAGCCGCAGCTCGCGCCTTCAGGAACCCGGAACGGCCTGCAAACGTTTCTGCTGGTCAGCCCACTTATTCTTCGATCACTCAAGGCAGTGAATCAGCCTGAAACCTGCAACCGGTCAACGGCGGACGCGGTTGTCCCAGGTGCTCATCGAAACATCACAGAAGAGGACAACCTTCCTCATGCCCTACGTCACGCGCCTCGCCACGGCTCTGACCGCCGCAGGAGCCCTCGTTCTCACCGCGCCAACGGGTGCGCATGCCACCGCGCTCGGGTCGACTCCCGTGCAAACCTTCGAGTACAGCGTGGGCGGCGTGACGATGAAGGTCCCGACCGGCTGTATGTTCACGCACATCATCCGAGGCAGCGGCAGGAAGATCACGTATCAGAACGCCGGCGTCGACTGCGCCTTCGTGGGAGCGCTCAGCAGCGGTTTCTGCAACTGGCGCATCGACTTCACGTACGCCGACACCGACAACCGGACCTACCGCACGTCACGTGGCCTCACCCACAGCGAGTGCAAGATCGACCCGATGAGGAACAACTCTCCCCAGAGGCTGCCTCGTTATGGCAAAGCGTGTGCCCACCTCTACGTCAACGGGGTGCGCCGCGCGAGCCAGTGCCACCACATCACGAAGTGAGTCGTTTCATGACCGAGCAGCAAGAGGATCAGGACTCGGACCAGGCCTGGGAAACACGCCGGCGCCGGATCGGGATCACCGCGTTCCTCGCCGGCCTCGTCGCCACGCTCGCCTTCTTCGCCTTCTTCCCCGGACTCCCGCACATCGTCGACTGGGGCGCCCTTCTCGTGTCCCTCGCCGTGGGCGGCCTTGCCCGATGGGCCTGTCAGTCCTCGATGACGAAGACGGCGGAGAAGAAGCCCGAACACAAGTAGTCGCCTCGGTGGAGCCCTTGGGCTCCACCGAGCGCCATTTCGAGCCGCCCACGCCTGACCGTCGACATCCCGGTCGTCTGGCACGTCAATCGCGTCCAAGACCGCCCGGCGTGACCAGGGGCCGCTGGTCGTCCCGGTGCTGGTCAGCGGCGGACGGTACGGCATCGGCGCCATGCCCGCGGAGGCCATGCGCCCACCTAACTGGTCCGGTCGCTTCCTGGCCGAGGAGGTCCCGCCCCGCAGGAGTTCACGGAGCGGCTGGTGGGCTTTCTGCGGTGTCCTCGGCAGTGCCGATCGGATAGCGGACGTAGGCGATGTGCCCGGAATCCGGGGCCCAGCACGAGACGTTGAGGGAACCCTGGCCGCCGGGGAGGGCGACCAGGTCGACCAGTGCGCCGTCCGGCAGCTCGATCAGGCGCAGGACGACGGGAAGGTCGGCGGGGTGCCCGATTGTTCCCGGCGGGTAGCTGAGATGGATCAGTCGGCGGCCGTCGGGTGAGGGGTGCGGGAACCAGTTCACCCTTTCGTCGGACGTGAGCCGGCGCACCGGTTCCCCGGCGAGGTCGTGCCGGAACAGCTGGGCGTGACCGGGCCTGTTGGACGCGACCTCCGAGTTGGAGAACACGCTCGCGCCGTCGGCGGAGAACTCCGGCCCGTCCGCGGGTGAGTACCCGTCACCGATGCGCCGTTCCGCTCCGGTCGGCAGATCGAGGGACCACAGGGCGCGTCTGCCCCACTCGTCCTTGTCCAGGATCTCCGTGCCGACGTAGAGGAGCGTGCCGCCGTCCGGGGAGACACCGTGCAGGAAGTGGCGGAACTTCCGCTCCGGCGCCTTGTCGGCCGTGATCCGCTCGGGGTGTCCGCCCTCCCACGGCACCTGGTACAGATGCCAGTCGTTGGCCGAGACGTAGTGCCAGCGGCCGTCGGGGGAGACGAGATGGTCGTTGTTGAGTTCGGGCAGCCCGGGGGTGTGGATCGGCACGAGACCCGAGGGATCCCGGCTGTCCACCCGGTACAGGGCGCCGTCGGCGTTGACGACGATCCAGCGTCCGTCCGGGTGCCAGTTGGGCGACTCGAACAACTGGTCCTCGGAGGAGAGCAGCAGCCGGGACTCGCCGGTGTCCACGTCCAGGACGCACAACTCGGCACGCTGGCCGGGAAGGAGCGTGCGCGCGTAGCGCACCGGCCGCCCGGTCTCCCGGGAGTCGAACTGGTCCTTGTCGTTCACGGCTGCGTCCACCTTCGTTTCCGGGTGTCGTGTCGCCTGCATAGGGAGGGCGCGGCTACCTGCCGGCCCGTGCCAGTTCGCCGGCGCAGCGGTAGGCCAGCACGAGGATGGTCAGTACGGGGTTCACGCCCCCGTTGGTGACGTGCAGGGACGCGTCGGTGATCCAGAGGCCGGGGTGCCCGTGGACCCGTCCGAAGGGGTCGGTCACCGAGGTCGCCGGGTCCGCGCCCATACGGGCGGTGCCCGCCTGGTGCTGGCCGGCGGACAGTGCGCTCCCCACGGGCTGCGTCCACACCCGCCGCGCGCCGGAGGCCTCCATCCACCGTCGCGCACGCGCGCGCAGTGCCGTCGCCGCTCGGACGCTCTCGGGATGCTGCGCCCCGGAGAGCCGTACGACGGCGTCACCGCCGGAATCGAGCACGCCGGCGGCGAGCGTCACCCTGGCCTCCGGATTCGGGATCTCCTGGATCGGGCCCATGATGTGGGCCGTACGCAGATAGGAGTCCCGCATCCAGCGCTTGGCCTCATGGCCCCAACGCGGGACGTCCGAGGGCCTCGCCCAGGCGTGGAACAGCACGGGCATCTTCACCACCTCGTTGGCCAGTACCCCGCCGCCGATCGCTTCGCCGCCCAGGTCGTGGGTGTAGTCGGCGGTCGCGATCGACACTCCCGGGCCCTGGAGATCCTGGACCGGTTCGTCGAACAACCCGAACGCCCCTGTGTGGTTGTGCCCCTGAAGATGGCGCCCGACCTGGTCCGAACGGTTGCCCGGTCCCGCCGGGTGCGCGTCGGTGGCACTGGCCAGCAGCAGCCGGGCGGTCTCGATGGCCCCGGCGGCCAGGACCACGGCACCGGCGCGCACTTCGCCCCGAGCGCCCGTGTTCATGTCGCGTACGACGACACCGACGGCGCGCCCGGTGCCGTCCACCCGCACCCGCCGCACCCGCTGTCCGGTGACGAGCAGGCACAGTCCCGTCCGCAGGGCCAGTGGGATGACGGTGTTGTGGGAGCCGGCGCGGGCGTCGACCGGAGTAGCCGTGGGCGGCCACGGTGGCCATCGTCTCGATGAACTCGGCCGGCGAGACCGCCCATCCCGGCCGTGTCCGAGCCGTCTCCAGCTCGGCGACGAGTTCGCTTCCCAGGACGGCTCCCGCCGCGAGTTCGGCGGTGAGCACGTCCAGGGCCGGGGTGAACAGCCCGGCCCAGTACGCCGCGTGGTCCCGCTCGGCGAGGGTGTCCAGCCAGTCGGCCAGCCCGGCCTGGCTCGCGCCGGGCTGGGAGTCGGCCGGGAGGAGGATGTCGAGCAGCTCGACGACGAGCGCGCGGTGGGAGTGGGGGATCACGGTTTCGGCCCTTCTCGATCAGGTGTCTCGCATACGACCCCGAGCCGGGGGTCAGCCGTCGGGGCCGCCGACCGCCCGCCTCAGGACCACCGGCCGCACGCCCTCAAAACTGCTGGCCGCACGCCCTCAGGACTGCTGGCTGAACGCGGCGTCGAAGGAGTGGGTGCTGGGGGCGAGGTCGAACCGCTTCAGGGCCCGGAGCGCTTCGGGGGCCCCGGCGAGGCGGTCCATGCCGGCGTCCTCCCATTCGACGGAGATGGGACCGGTGTAGCCGATGGCCGTCAGGGCGCGGAACGAGTCCTCCCAGGGGACGTCTCCGCGGCCGGCGGAGACGAAGTCCCAGCCGCGGCGGGGGTCACCCCAGGGCAGGTGCGAGGAGAGGATGCCGGCGCGGCCGTTGCCCATCCGCATCCGGGTGTCCTTGCAGTCCACGTGGTAGATCCGGTCGGCGAAGTCGGTGATGAAGCCGACCGGGTCGATCCCCTGCCAGAGCATGTGGGAGGGGTCCCAGTTGAGCCCGAAGGCCTCGCGGTGGCCGATGGCCTCCAGGGCCCGCCGGGTGGACCAGTAGTCGTAGGCGATCTCGGACGGGTGGACCTCGTGGGCGAACCGGACCCCGCACTCGTCGAACACGTCGAGGATCGGGTTCCACCGGTCGGCGAAGTCCTGGTAGCCGGCGTCGATGACGTCGGCGGGGACAGGCGGGAACATCGCCACGTACTGCCAGATGCTGGAGCCCGTGAACCCAACCACGGTCTTCACACCCAGGGCCTTGGCGAGGCGGGCGGTGTTCTTCAGCTCCTCCGCCGCGCGCTCGCGTACGCCCTCGGGTTCGCCGTCGCCCCAGACCCGGGAGCCGACGATCGCCCGGTGGCGGAAGTCGATCGGGTCGTCGCACACGGCCTGGCCCTTGAGATGGTTGGAGATGGCCCACACCTTGAGGCCGTGGCGTTCGAGGATGCCGAGGCGCTCGGCGACGTAGGCCTCGTCGTCCCAGCGCCAGGCGTCCAGGTGCTCGCCGGAGACGGCGATCTCCAGGCCGTCGTAACCCCATTCGGACGCGTGACGGGCTACTTCCTCCAGCTTGAGGTCGGCCCACTGGCCGGTGAACAGGGTGAAGGGGCGGGGCATGGCTACTCCGTAAGGTGTTGGGGCGGTTTCGGGTCACAGCCGGACGGGCTTGGTCGCGGAGGACTCCTCGATCGCGGCCAGGACACGCTGGACCTGCAGCCCCTCCTCGAAGGAGGGGCTCGGGGCGACGCCGTCGCGGACGGCGACGAGGAAGTCACGGATCTGATGGGTGAAGGTGTGCTCCCAGCCGATGGTGTGCCCTTGCGGCCACCAGGCACCCACATAGGGGTGGTCGGGTTCGGTGACGAGGATCCGCCGGAAGCCCGCCTCGGTGGCCGGAGCGGAGGCGTCGAGGAATTCCAGCTCGTTGAGGCGCTCCAGGTCGAAGGCCAGCGCCCCCGCGGTGCCGTAGACCTCGATGCGCAGTGAGTTCTTGCGGCCGAGTGCCACCCGGGAGACCTCCACGGAGGCCACCGCGCCGCGGGCCAGGGACAGGGTGGCCCAGGCCGCGTCGTCGACCGTGACGTCCTCGGGACCGTCGGGGCCCGGGCGCTGAGCGGTGAAGGTGTGCAGGCGCCCGGCGGCCTCGGTGACCGTGTCGTCGAGGAGGAACTGGATCTGGTCGATGGCGTGGCTGGCGATGTCGCCCAGGGCGCCGGATCCGGCGGTCTCCTTCCGCAGCCGCCAGGTCATGGGCGCGGCGTCGTCCGCGAGCCAGTCCTGCAGATAGGAGGCCCTGACCTGGCGGACGGTGCCCAGACGGCCGTCGGCGACGAGCCGGCGGGCGTGGGCGAGGGCGGGCACGCGCCGGTAGTTGAAGCCGACCATGGACCGCACCCCGCGCTCGCGTGCCGAACGCGCGGCGGCGACCATGTGCTCGGCTTCCTCGATCGAGTTCGTGAGCGGCTTCTCGACCAGGACGTGCTTGCCCGCCTCCAGGGCGGCGACCGCGATCTCCGCGTGCAGCCATCCGGGGGCGCAGATGTCCACGATCTGCACGTCGTCCCGCGCGATGACCTCCCGCCAGTCCGTCGCGGCCTCCGCCCAGCCGGACCGGGCGGCCGCCCGCGCGACCTGCTCGGCGTCCCGGCCGACGAGCACCCGCTGCTCGACGGCGGGCACGTCGAAGTACGCGGCCACGTTCCGCCAGGCCTGTGAGTGGGCCCGGCCCATGAAGGCGTACCCGATCGCCGCGACGCCGAGCGGCCGCGATCCGTGCGTTGCTCCGACTTTCACGCGGAAACTCCTTCGAAGGTGGCCTCGGTGGGCGCCCAGTCCTCGGGCAGTGGGGCGGAGGCCGGTGCGGTGCTGGTGACGTCGACGAACGTGCCCGTCTCGATCGCCTCCGCGATCGAGACCATGGTGTCCACGACGTGGTGGGCGAGTTCTCCGGTGGCACGGTGCGGTGTGCCGGCGCGGAGGGACCGTGCCATGTCGAGTACGCCCATACCGCGGCCGTCGGCCGGGCCGCTGGTCGGCAGGACGGTCCACTCCTCCTCGCCCGCGCGGCAGATCCGCAGCTCGCCGTCGAAGTAGTTCGGGTCGGGCAGCCGGAGGGTCGCCTCGGTACCCGAGATCTCCACGAAGCCGTAGCGGGTGTGCGGGGACTCGAAGCTGTACAGGCTGTGGGCGGACGCTCCGCCCTCGAAGTGGAGCAGGGCGCTGACGTACGTGGGGACCTCGACCTCGAAGGTCTCGCCCGCCTTGGGGCCCGACCCGACGACGCGTGTGGCGCGGGCCCGCGACCCCAGGGCGGCGACCCGGCGCACGCTGCCGAAGGTCTCGATGAGCGCGGTGAGGTAGTAGGGGCCCACGTCGAAGAGCGGGCCCGCGCCCTGCTGGTAGAGGAAGGCGGGGTTGGGGTGCCAGGACTCCGGCCCCGGTGTCTGGAAGACCGTCTGGGCGGTGAGCGGTACGCCGATGTCGCCGCGTTCGATCACCCGGCGCGCCGACTGCAGGCCCGCGCCGAGGAAGGTGTCCGGCGCGCATCCGAGCCGCACGCCCGCTTCCTCGGCCTCCCGCAGCAGGCGCAGGCCGCTTTCGCGGTCGAGCGCGAAGGGCTTCTCGCTCCAGACGTGCTTGCCCGCGCGGACCGCGGCGGTGGCGACCTCGACGTGCGCGGCCGGGATGGTCAGGTTGACGACGATCTCCACATCCGGGTGCCGCAGCGCGACGTCGGGAGTGCCGTGCTCGGCGATCCCGAACTTCTCGGCCTGGGCCCTCGCGGCCTCGGGCAGGAGGTCGGCGACCACACGGACCTCCAGGTCCGGGAACGACGTGAGGTGGTCGAGATAGTGCGAGCTGATGACGCCGGCGCCGATGACGGCGACTCCGAGCGGTCCGCGGCTCATCGGGCCTCCGCCTCGCCGGCCGACGGGGTGGGGGCGCCTGCCTGTACGTAGCGGAGCGATTCGGACACGCCGTCGAAGATGTCGTGGGCGTAGCCGTCGAACTCCAGGACGGGGACCTCCAGCGAGGCCGCCGCGCCGATGATGCCCCAGACGTCCATCGTCCCCTGGCCCGCCGGCACTTGGGCGTTCATGTCCTGCGTCCCCGGGCCGTCCTTGATGTGGATGGCGACGACCCGGTCGCCCAGGCGTTTGAGCAGCGCCGCCGGGTCCTCTCCGCCCACGGCGGCCCAGTAGGTGTCGACCTCGAGGACGAGTTCGGGGTCGAGCAGGCCGGCGAAGTACTCCAGCGCCGAGACGCCCTCGATCTTCGTCTCCAGCTCCCACCAGTGGTTGTGGTAGCCGACGCGGATGCCGTGTTCGGCGCCCTTCTTGGCCGCGGCGTTGAGGCGGGTCGCGATGGCGCGGACCGTGTCGGCGTTCTGCCAGTGCTCCGGCGGGAGGTAGGGGTCGATGACCGTGCCGATGCCCAGACGCCCGGCGGCGGCGAAGATCTCGTCCTGGTCGCCGGAGAGCAGCGGCGCGTGGCCCGTGGGCGCGGTGACACCGCTCTCGGCGAGCGCGGCGGCCAGTTCGTCGGCCTGCGCGGCGAAGTTGTAGGGCTCCACCTGGGTGAACCCGATGTCGGCGAGGCGCCGGATGGTGCCGGGCAGGTCGTTCTGCAGGGCGTCCCGGACGGTGTACAGCTGGACGGAGCATTGCATGGCGACGGCGTCCTCTCGGAGTCGCGGGGTGGGGTGGGGGTGTGGAGTCGGCGCGGTCGGTGAGCCCGTCAGCGGCCCGCGAGGGCCACCAGGGTGTCGTCGTCCGCCACACCGGCGCGCTGGGGCAGTTCGGCGTAGTAGAGACCGAAGGCGGCCTTGCCCTTCTTCCACTGGGCGAGCATGTCGTCGGTCGTGTAGCTCACGGCGGCCGGGTCGATGATGCGGTGGGAGACGAGTTCGAGCAGGAACTCGGTGGCTTCGACGTTGCGGTCGTTCATCACGTCGAGCTGCCCGTCCGGGGTGAAGACTCCGCCGCCGTTTGAGTGCGGCGATGACGCCGTCGGCGTAGGCGATCTGGCCCTGACGACGGCTTGTAGGCCTGTACGACCTTCTTGGCCGCGTCGTTGTAGGCCGGGAGTCCCCATGGCATGTCCCAGAACTTGATGGTGCCGCCGACTCCCGAGGAGGCGGATCCGGCTCCGCAGGCGGCGAGCGCCGGAGCCGCCGCGGCGGCGGCCGCGAGACCCCGGAAGCCACGGCGCGTACAGGTCGTACCAGTGGATCGCACAGCTGCTCCTTCTTCGTTGAAGGGGTGGGGTTTTCCCAAGCTTTACTGCGGTTGCGCCGGACCCTACGGGCACTTTTGACGGAGAACAATAGAAAGTACGAAGACTCCTTATCTAACTTGGATGATGTTCACCGAAAGGGAGCTATGGAATACTCGGCTCATGGCAGAACAGCGACGTAAGGGCCATCGTGAGCCCGTCCGGGTCACCCAGAGTGAGCAGGCTCCTGCCACCGGGGCCTTTCGCGCCGGCGACCTGTTCCAGCTGCTGCGCGACGGGAGGCCGTGGACCCGGGCGCAGCTCGCCATGACGACGGGGCTCGCCCGTTCGACCGTCGCGGGCAAGGTCGACTCGCTGCTGCGCTCCGGACTCGTCGTCCCGGTCGGCGACGCCCAGTCGAGCGGCGGTCGGCCCGCGTCACGCTTCGCGTTCGAACCTCGGGCGCGCACGGTGCTGGCGGCCGACATCGGCGCAAGTCACGTACGGGTGGCCCTCACCGATCTGACCGGCCGGGTGCTGGCGGAGGAGCGCGCCGAGATGCCCGTGGCGGCGGGACCCGAGGCGCTGCTCAGGTACGTCGTCGATTCGGGGAAGCGTCTGCTCGCCGAAAGCCACCGACCGGACCAGCTGGCCGGGGTGGGCATCGGCCTCCCCGGTCCCGTCCAGCACACGACGGGCCGGCCCATCAAGCCGCCCATCATGCCGGGCTGGGACGGCTTCGACGTCGTAGGCCTGGTGCAGGCAGCCCTGCCCGCGCCGGTGCTGGTCGACAACGACGTGAACATCATGGCGCTCGGCGAGCGGGCGGGTTACTGGCCCGACGTGGACAACCTGCTGTTCGTCAAGGTCGCCACCGGCATCGGCTCCGGAGTGATCAGCAGCGGCCAGCTGCAGCGCGGGTCCGACGGCACCGCGGGTGATCTGGGGCATGTCCGTGCCGCCCGGGCGGAGGACACCGTGTGCCGCTGCGGCAACACCGGGTGTCTGGAGGCCATCGCGTCCGGAGACGCCGTCGCCCGCTTTCTGGCCGCGCAGGGCCTGGACACCGCGACCGGAGCCGACGTCGTCGCGCTCGCCGAGAACGGCAATGTCGCCGCGATCCAGGCGCTGCGGCAGGCCGGGCGTGACATCGGCGAGGTCCTGGCGACATGCGTCAACCTGCTCAACCCGAGCATGATCGTGATCGGTGGCTCCATGGCGGCGGCCGGGGAGCACCTCATGGCCGGAGTGCGCGAGGTGGTCTACCACCGCTCGCCTCCGCTCGCGACGACCAACCTCCGGATCGTCCTCTCCCGCGCCGGCGACCGGGCGGCCACCATGGGCGCCAGTCAGCTCGTCTGCCAGCACATCCTCTCCCCGGAGGGCGTCGAGACCGAACTCGCGGGCATGGCGGGCGTCGGCTGATCCCACCCGCGGCCAGGGGACACACGGAGGCCCTGGGGCACCGGTACACGCGAGGGCGAACCGGTGGCTCAGGGCCGGGACCGCGGAAGAGCGGTCCGAGCGAGGCCGTCCGCCTCGCGCTGTCCGTCAGGAGATACCGCGCGGACGGTAGCTCGCGGCGTCGTCGGGTCCCCCTCGCCGTCGTACTGGGCGACGAGCGGGTACGGGTACACCGGCCTGGTCATCGTGACCTTGCCGGCCGCGGGGTCGTAGGTCTCACCGATGAGCACCTCGGGGGCCCTGCCCTCCTCGACCCACTCCATCAGCGCGGCCATGCCGGTGGCGAGATGGGGGCCGGGGCCGAAGTACGAGAAGCCGTGGGTGTCCCCGGAGGAGATGAACAGGCGGACGAAGTCCGAGGTCTCCGCCTCCCCGCCCTTTCCCCCGCGGTCGCGCACGCGGCTGAGGTCGGGGTCGTCGCCGGCGAACTCGGCGAACTCCTCCACGCCCTGCGCGAAGAGTTCCTCGAACTGCTGGAACGTCAGAGTCCTCCAGTCCCACGCCGGGTCGCGCAGCAGCCACTTGAACCACGGTTCCGCGACCATGAAGGGGACAGGCGTGAGCTCACCGTCGATCTCCTGGGTCGCGGCAAGACCCACAGGCACGGAACCGTCGGCCCAGCTCTCGGTGCTGGGCAGCAGGCCGTACCAGAGCTGCTCACCGGTCGACGTCCTCGGGCCGTCCCAGATCGTGCGGACCACCTCGGCGTCGGCGGCCGTGATCTCACCCGCCTCCGTCACCGTCCCGACGACTCGCGCGGGGTCGAATCCACGCGTCCCGAAAGGAGCGATGTCCCCGTACTCCAGACCATGGGGGCCGTCGCACTCCTCCACCGCCGCTCGCCTGAACGCCCGCAGCTTGGCGGGCTCCAGCACGTTGCCGGTCCCTGCGGCCGAGGAAACGGACGCTCAGCGGCTTGAGCACCTTCCTGAAGAGGAGGCTCTCGCCGGGTGCCTTCTCGCCGAAGAGCACCACCGAGGTCACGCAGACCGGGCGCGGGACGCCGTGTCCGGCCATGGCCCGGGTGAGGTGGGTGACGCCCCGGGAGTACACACTGACCGGGTTCTCGCTCCTGGACGCGCCGAGCGTGGAGATCACCGCCTCCTGTCCGGCCACGACGCGTCCGACTCCGGCGGGGTCCAGCACGTCCGCGCCCGTCACCCGTAGCCGCGGATCCCGTAGGGGGAACGACTCCGGCCTGCGGGTGACGGCGGTGACCGTGTGCCCCTCGGCGAGGGCCTGGCGAGTGACCTGCCGCCCGGTCGGCCCGTTCGCGCCGAACACGGCGATCCTCACCGGTCGGTCCCCTCTCCACGAAGACGAGGGGCGGAGCCGGCCGCGCTCACGGTGCCGCGAGTTCGGCGCGGATCCGCGGAAGCACCTTCGTGCCGAGGAGTTCGATGCCGCGCAGGAAGTCCCGCTGGGGCATGCCGCCGACGTCCATCTGGAGGATCTGGCGGGTGTGGCCGAGCAGCCCGTGCAGGTGGAGGATGCGGTCGGCGATCTCGTCGGGGTCGCCGACGAAGACCATCCCGCCGGGGCCGTAGTTCGCGGCGCGGTCGGCGCGTGACGGGGCCGGGCGGCCCAGTTCCGCCAGTCCCTCGGCCATCATGCGGTGCTCGTACTCCAGGTACGTCGACCGGGCCTGGACGTCGGACCCGGCGACGAACCCGTGCGCGGAGACCGCGATCTCCGCCCGCTCGGCGGGGTGACCGGACGCGGCCCAGGCCTCGCGGTAGGCATGGCCGTAGCGCGCCCAGTGCCCGGGAGTGCCGCCGAGGACGCCGAGGAACATCGGCAGCCCCAGCTCCACGGCACGATGCACCGAATTCGGGCTGCCGCCGGTGCCCAGCCAGATCTTCAGCGGCTGCTCGGGGCGGGGGAAGACGGTGACGTTCCGCAGCGGCGTCCTGCGGTGCGGGCCCTGCCAGGTGACGTTCGCGCCGGTGTTGACGGCCATCAGCAGATCGAGCTTGGAGGCGTACAGCATGTCGTAGTCGCGCTCGTCGTGGTCGAACAGCGGGAACGTGATCGTCGACGAGCCGCGCCCGGCGACCAGCTCGACGCGTCCGGGGGCCAGCGAGGCCGCGGTCGCCAGTTGCTGGAACACCCGGATCGGGTCGTCGGTCGACAGGACGGTGACCGTGGTGCCGAGCTTGATGCGGCGGGTGACGGCGGCGGCGGCGTTGACGACCGAGGTGGGCGAGGACAGCGGCATCGCCCGCATGTGATGCTCGCCGACCCCGAAGAAGTCCAGCCCCACCTCGTCGGCGAGCTTGATCGCCTCCAGCACGTCACGGAGGGCCTGGGCGGTGGGTCCGCGGCTGCCGTCGGGGAGACGGGGGGTGTTGCCGAAGGAGTAGACGCCGAGTTCGAAGGTCATGGCCGGGTCCTGGCTTCAGTTGCTGATGGCGGGCATGGCCCGCCGGTAGCGGGCGTCGGTGAGCTGGGAGACCAGGAACGCGGCGATGTCGGCGCGGCTCATGGCGGAGCCGACCTCGTCGTGGCCGAGGAACCCGGAGCGGACACGGCCCGTGGCGGCCTTGTTCGTGGGGTTGGTGATACGGGCGATGGTGTAGTCGAGGCCCGAGCCGGTGACGGCCTCGGTCATCCCCTTCAGCTCGACCAGCGCGTGGGGGAACATCAGTCCGGCCAGGACGGGCAGGACCTTGTGCTTCCAGTGCGGCCTGTCGCGGGGGTCGGCCAGTGAGGGTGTGGCCAGACCGATGAAGCGGGTGACCTCCCGTGCCTCCATGACCTGCACGAGGGTGCGGGTTCCGTCGGCCAGCTGGGAGCCTTTCGTGGACCGTTTCAGCGAGGGGCCGAGCGCGCTGATCACGGCGTCGGCGCCGCCGACGGCCTGCTCCACGGCGGCGCGGTCGGACAGTTGCCCGGTGCGGACCGTGAGGCGCGGGTGGGCGAGGGCGAGCTTGGCGGGGGTGCGGACCAGGGCGGTGACCTCGTGGCCGTCGTCCAGGAGTCGCTGGACGACGAGCCGGCCGATGGCGCCGGTCGCGCCGAAGACGGTGACACGCATCAGGGGTGGTTCCTCGAAGACCGGTGACAGGTCGGGGTCAGAAGCTGTACGGGCCGAAGCGGCCCCAGGCCACCAGGGCGGCCAGGATCAGCAGGACGGCGTTGAAGGCGATCGCGCCCGGTTCCTTGCGGCGGGCGTGGGTGATCGCGGCCAGCACCATCACCACGGCCAGACCGGTCGCGGCCAGCGGGGTCAGCACGGAGGCGATGCCGGTCGCCGCGGGCAGGATCAGCCCGAGCGCGGCGGCGAACTCCACGATGCCGATGAGGCGGACGGTGCCCTGGGAGAAGTCGGCCGTCCAGGGCAGCTGACCGACCAGCTTCTCCTTCGGCTGGGTCGACTTCATGACACCGGCCAGGGCGAACATGGCGGCCAGCACGGCCTGGACTATCCACAAGAAGACGTTCACGTACGGAATTCCTTGACAGAGAAGGGGACGGGGGTGGGAGGGGCGGTACGCCCCTCCCGGGAGCGGACCGGTCAGGCGATGAAGCGGGCCGAATCAGGAGGTGAAGCGGGCCGGGTCACGCGGTGAAGACGGCCTCGGCGCGGTCGCGCTTCTCGTGCAGGTCCCAGTACAGGGGGGCGATCTCGTCGGCCGTGGCGGTCGGGGCGCCTTCCGGGCCGCCCCCGCCGATCCAGACGCTGATCGCCACGTGCGCGGCGTGCACACCGCTGTCGGCCAGTTCCTTGTTCAGGTTGATCACCCAGTTGCGCAGGGCCGCCGCGGCCGCGTTGACGTTGCCGAGCATCGGCACCGGGTCCAGGGAACCGCCGCCGGTGGTGAACAGCAGCGTTCCGGCGCCGGCCTCCCGCATCGCGGGCAGGACCGACCTGGCGGCCGTGACGGCGCCGTAGAGGTTGTACTCGATCTGCGGCTGCAGATTGTCGACCGTGACCTCGGAGGGGACGGCCAGGGTGTGACCGGGCACCGGGGAGTGCGGGGCCGGTGAGTACTCCAGTACGTCGATACCGCCGAAGCGGGACTTCACGGCGTCCAGGGCGGCCGTGAGGGAGGGCCGGTCCAGGATGTCGGCCGGGAACGCCTCGGCGGTGATGCCCTCCTGGCCGAGCTGGTCGACCAGCGTCTGGAGCTTCTCCTTGGTACGGGCGATCAGGGCGACGTCGAACCCGCGGCTGCCGAAGGTACGGGCGATGGCCAGGCCCATGCCGGGGCCGGCGCCGATGACGGCGATGGTGGGCATGCTGAACTCTCTTCCGGGGTGGGGGATTTGAACGCGGGGTATTGATCCGGGGGCGGATTTCAGGAGCAGGCGACGGCGATCTTGCCCGGGGTGCCGGAGGTGAAGGCGGTGAACGCCTCCGTGGCCCGCTCCAGGGGGTAGGTCGCGGTGACCGGCACCCGCAGCGAGCCGGAGACGGCCTGCTCGGCCAGCGCGGTCAGGGTCGAGGCGTTCGGGTCGGCCATGATCGGGTGGACGGTGACGTCGGGCTCCTTGACGGCGTCCGGGGTCAGACCGGTGGGTGAGGCGATCCGGCCGCCCGGTCGCAGCAGCCCGGCGAGTTCGGCGCCGTCGCCCGCCAGGTGCAGCACCGCGTCCACGCCGTCCGGGGCGATCGCGCGGACCTGGGCCGCCAGATCAGCGGTGAAGTCGACCACATGGACCTCGGCGCCGGCGCCGGTGAGGCCCGTGACGAAGTCGGTCTGCGCACCGGGGCGAGCGGTGGCGATCACCTTCGCTCCACGGGCGGCGGCGAGCTGCACGGCCAGCGAACCCACCCCACCGGCGGCACCGGAGATCAGCACCGTCCGGCCCTCGGCGAGGGCCACCGCGTCCAGGCAGTCCACCGCGGTCGCTCCGGCCACGCCCAGCGCCCCCGCGTCCGTCACCGCGAGACCCTCCGGGAGCGGGGCGACACCGTATCCGGCGGACACGGTGACGTACTCGGCGAGCGACCCGGTGCCCAGGAACGGCTTCATCAGGACGCCGAAGACCGCGTCACCGACCGCGAAGCCCTCCACGCCCGGGCCGAGCGCCTCGACGGTGCCCGCGAAGTCCTTGCCGAGCACCAGCGGGAAGCGGTGCTCCATCATGCCCTGCAGATAGCCGGCGGCGACGGCGAGGTCGAAGCCGTTCACCGACGAGGCGGCCACCTTCACCAGCAGCTCTCCGGCCTCGGGACGGGGAACGTCCACCTCGGTCACGGCGGGGGCGGCAGGAGCCGCGTCCAGGGTCACAGCGCGCATGACAGTGCCTCTCGATAAGTGGACCGGCCTTCCCGGTTCCGTTCCGTCGAGCGTAACAGCAGAAGTGGGCCGCCTGTTCCACTTGGCTAGACTGGGTGGATGACCTCCGCACCTTCCGACCCGACCCCGACCCCGGACCCGCAGCCGGAAGCCCGACTGCGCGCCGACGCCGAGCGCAACCGCGATCTCATCCTGGCCGCCGCCCGCCGCCTCTTCGCCACCGAAGGGCTCGGCGTGTCCATGGCCTCCGTCGCCCGCGAGGCGGGCGTCGGCAAAGCGACGCTCAGCCGGCGCTTCGCCGGGCGCGAGGAGCTCATCAACGCCGTCTTCGCCGACCGCATGGACGCCTACGCCGGCGCCGTCACCGAGGCGCTCGCCGACCCCGACCCCTGGCACGGCTTCACCGGCTTCATCCACGCCGTCTGCGCCATGCAGGCCGCCGACCGCGGCTTCGCCGACGTCCTGACCATGTCGTTCCCGGCCGCCAGGGCGCTGGAGGCCCGGCGCGTGGAGTCGTACAACGCGTTCCTCGACCTCATCGCCCGCGCCCGCGGCACCGGACATCTGCGCGAGGACTTCGTCCCGGAGGACCTCGTCATCCTGCAGATGGCCAACGCCGGCGTCATCGCCGCCGCCGGCGACTCCGCCCCCGACGCCTGGCAGCGGCTCGTCGGCCACATGATCCGCTCCTACGCCGCCCCCGGCGCACCCATCCCGGCGGTGCCCGAGGCCCCGGCGCCCAGGGCCCTCTTCCGCGCCATGGTCCGCCTCGCCCGGACCGGACCGGGCTCCGCGTAGGCGACGGCCCTTGAGCCGCCGTGCCCGTTCACGACGCGGCGGGCACCCCTTCGGCCAGGACGCCGGGTGAACGCGAGGGCCGCCCCCCGAGGCGTACTCGAGGGGCGACCGTTTCCGGTCGCCGGGGCGGGAGACGTCGGCGCGATCCGCGTCAGGCGCCCGGGTGCAGTCCGAGCGAGCCCGGCGAGGGGTCTCCCTTGACCTCTCCGAAGTACAGGGCGAACGTCTGCTTCCAGCGCTCGACCCCGGCGCGGTCCGCCATGAAACGGCCGCGGTGGGGTTCTTGGCCTGCTTCAGGATCGGGGCGCGCTGCCCCCAGGACATGAACGGCGTCGCCCCCTCGGGGAGCACCCACTTGACGGGCCCGGAGGCCAGGGGCGCGCCGGAGCCGCCGACGCCGATGGCCTTCTGCCCGCACGTCCGAACCGACCGCCGCCGGGCCGTACATGAAACTGAAAGCGCTCACCTGCACGGCGACCCAGGCACCGTGCGGGTCCTTGAACGGGGCGTAGACGGCGCCGGCTGGGAAGGCCGTCTCAACGCGCGGTCTGCGGGGGCGCTTCGCCGGGGGTGCACGGCAGACGCAGGGTGAAGACCGTCTCCCTGTCCGGGGTGCTGGTCACCGAGACCGTGCCGCCGTGCGCCTCGGTGAGCTGGCGGACGATGGCGAGGCCCAGGCCACTGCCGCCGGTCTGCCGGCTGCGGGACTTGTCGGCGCGCCAGAAGCGGTCGAAGACGCGGGGCAGGTCGTCGGCGGCGATCCCGGTGCCGGTGTCGGCGACCTCGATCAGGACGTCCCCGCCCGCCCGGCGGCAGCGCAGGGTGACGGTGCCTCCGGCAGGGGTGTGCCGGAGGGCGTTGGACAGCAGGTTGCCGACGGCCTGGCGCAGGCGGACGGGATCGGCGGAGAGGTCCGGGGTGTCCTCGACGCGGGTGGTGAGCGTGACGCCGGCTGTCTCGGCCCGGCCGCGGTGGGCCCCGGCGACATGGTCGAGCAGGTCCCGCAGCCGCAGGGGCTCGGGGTGCAGCCGGAAGCGGCCCGCGTCGGCCTGCGCCAGGTGCTGGAGGTCGTCGACGATGTGCTGGAGCAGCAGCGCCTCCTCCAGCAGGGAGGCGACGAACGCCTCGTCGGAGGCGGCCAGTCCGTCCTGGGCCGCCTCCAGCCAGCTGCGGATCGTGCTGAGCGGGGTGCGCAGTTCATGGGCGACATCGCTGACCATCGCCTTGCGCTCGTCCTCCACCCGCTCACGGCGCTCCGCCAGGTCGTTGAAGGCGGCGGCCAGCCGGCCGATCTCGTCGTGGGTGGTCACCGGTACCCGCAGATGCTGCTGGGCCGGGTGGCGGGCGGCGTCGGTGAGCGCGCGCAGGGGCCGTACCAGGCGGGTGCCCACGGTGACGGTGACGGCCACGGTGAGGACGAGGACGAGCGCGGCGACACCGGCGACCCGGGCCGTGTTGGCCGAGGAGAGGTCGAAGCCGGGTGCGGCCGCCGATCCGGCGGGGGTGGCGACGAACAGCAGCGCGGCCGGAGCGACGTAGGGACCGAGTTGCTCGCGGCGGGCGGTGTCGACGCACGGCTGGACGGCGCCGCCCGCGTTTCCGAGGGGACTGAAGCTGAGATCGACCTCCACGGGGCCGAGGTTCTGGCGTCTCAGACAGCCGGCGACCAGGGCGTTGAGCTTGTCGAGGGCCCGTTTCTCGGTGGGAGTGGGATCGTCCAGCCGGTAGAGCTGGCACACCTCGCCGACCTTTCGCTGGGTCCCGTTGTCGCCGCCGAGGACGAGGGCGGGCCTGCCGCTCGGCTCCTCGGTGACTCCGGCGGGGTAACCGGCGCCGCGCAGACAGGACTGCAACTTCCCCACCCGGCTCAGCAGTTCCTGCCGCTCGGCCTTCGGCAGCCGGTACGGGCCGACCGCCCGCGGGTCGATGCCGTCGGCCTTGACGCCGGGCAGCAGCGCGGGGTCGGCCCGCAGGGGGTCGATCAGCGCCGAGGCCTTGGTGGGCAGGGTGGTCATGGTGCCGGACGCGGCGATGGGCAGGCGGTCCTGGGTGGTCAGGGTGATACGGCGGCCGGTCCGTTCGGTCAGCCGTTTGAGGACGGGCGTGACCCCGGTCCAGCCGGTGTGGGCGGCGGCGTAGCCGATGAGCGTGTCGTAGATCTGGGCGTCGTCGGCGAGGACCTGTCCCTGCTCCTGCTGGATGGCGCTGGTGGTGGTGCGCGCGGCGAGCCAGGCGGTGGCCGCGACCGAGCAGACGGCGATGGTGATCGACGCGGCCAGCAGTCGGACCAGCAGGCTCCGCCGCAACGGCAGTCTGCCGTGGCGGCTCACCCGTGTCTCAGCGTCCACGGCTGCCGTCGCTGAGGCGGTAGCCGACTCCGAACACCGTCTGGAGATAGAGCGGCCGGCGCGGTACCGCCTCGATCTTCTTGCGGAGGTTCAACACATGGACGTCGATGGTGCGTTCGGTGATGTAGCGGTCGTCGCCGCGCGTGCCCGCGAGCAACTGGCGCCGGGTGAAGACGCGTTCCGGTTCGGCGGCCATCGTCGCGAGGACGTCGAACTCGCCCGGGGTGCAGGCCACTTGGCGGCCCTCGATCTCGACGGTACGGCGGACGGGGTCCACCGCGAGGGCGCCGACGCGCAGCACCGGGTCTCTCGGGGCGGCGGCCGTGCGGGTGCGCCGGAGCAACGTGCGGATACGGGCCATCAGTTCACGCGGGCTGTAGGGCTTGGTCAGGTAGTCGTCGGCGCCGAGCTCCAGGCCGAGCAGCAGATCCTCCTCGGTGCTGCGGGCGGTCAGCATCAGCACCGGCAGATCGCTCTCCCGCCGCAGGATCCGGCACACGTCCAGACCGTCGACGACCGGCATCATCACGTCGAGGACCAGCAGGTCGGGCCGTTGGCGACGGACCTCGTCGAGCGCCGCGCGCCCGTCGTGGACGAGCAGGGCGGTGTGCCCCTCCCGCTCCAGGTAGCGGCGGATGACCTCGGCCTGTTTGATGTCGTCCTCGGCCACCAGGACACGGGCGTTCATGGCGGTCAGCGTAGGCACGACGGGATCAGGTCAGACGGTTTTCTGACGACGCCCTGACAGGATCGTCATAACTTCGGGCCATGGTCTGCGCCATGTTGAAACCCTTCACTCGAGCCGCGGTGTTCACCTCCGCCGGTGCGGCCGGCCTGCTCCTCCTCACCGCGTGCGGGGGCGTCGGCGGGAACGACGACGCGGACAAGGGCGGCAAGGACGAGGTCGCCTCCCTGAACTCCCCTTCCGGGAGCGGAGGTTCGGCCAAGGCGAGCGCCGATCCCGACGCGGGCCGCCCGCAGATCCGGCTGGACAGCACCCAGGACGACGTCAACCGCATGTGGGACGGCTGGACCGCCTGTCTGAAGGAGCACGGGGTCGACAAGACGTACAAGAGACACCCGGACGCCCCCGGTGTGAAGGCCTGTGCCGGCAAACTGCCGCTCGATCCGCCGGAGCTGGACCCGGCCAAGAACCCGGACTTCGACGACGACACCCGGGCCATGGTGCAGTGCATGAACGAGCACCACATCAAGAGCGTGGTCACGGACCGGGGCTGGGGCCTGGAGGACGGGGCCAGCATGAACGCCCCCAACTACGACCAGATCATGGTCGCCTGTCAGGTGAAGGCGTTCGGTGACAAACACTGACGACACGGAGGCCGCCCGTCCTGCGAGCAGACGGCGCGTGGCACCGGTAAGACGGCGGGCGGTCATCGGGGCGGTGGCCGTGGCGGTCGTGGTGGCGAGCGCGCTGACCGTGACCGCGTGGCAGAACGACGGCGGGAAGCGGGACACCGGCGGCGGCGCCGTGCACACCGCGACCGCCGTCGTGACCCGGAGCGACCTCTCCAACGCCCAGACGCTGGACGGCAGTCTCGGCTACGGCCGGGCGACCACGGTGAAGGGCGGCAGGAGCGGCCTGCTCACCTGGCTGCCGGCGACCGGCGCCACGGTGCGCCGGGGCCGGCCGCTGTACCGGGTGGACAACGTGCCGGTACCGGTCTTCTACGGCGGCACACCGCTGTACCGGACCCTTCAGGCCCAGGGCACCACCGGTCCGGACGTGAGGACGGTGGCCGACAACCTCGAAGCACTCGGCTACGACATCGGCGTACAGCCCGCGGTGGGCACCTGGGTCACCCCGCGGCACGTCACGCCGACGGCCGCCGCGAGCTCGCCGAGCCCCTCGTCCAGCGCCTCCCCCACCGCCCCCGCGGCGCCTTCCACCACCCCCGTCCAGGTCAAACGCGGCGACGGCGTCCTGACCGCCGGTCTCATCGCCGCGATCAAGCGCTGGCAGACCGCGGCCGGCATACCGGCCACCGGCGTGCTGGGCGTCGGTGAGGTCGCGGTCCTCTCCGGTGCCGTACGGGTCGAGGGCCTCCAGGCGCAGCTCGCCGACCCGGCCGACGGGACCCTGATGACGGTCACCTCCACCGCCAAGTCGGTGACCGTGCAGGTGGATCCGGGCGAGGCGGGTTCGATGAAGCGGGGCGACACGGTGACGGTGAGCCTTCCCGACGGCTCCACCGTCCCGGGCACCATCGCCTCCATCGGCGCCACCGTCCGCACGACCGACGCGTCGAGCGGCGACGACTCCTCCGGGCAGCCCCGGCTGACCGTCGGCATCGGCCTGCGCGACACCGCGGCGGTGCGTGGACTGAACTCCGCCCCGGTCCAGGTGAAGTTCACCTCGGAGACCCGCAAGGGCGTGCTCACCGTGCCCATCGGCGCCCTGACGGCGCTGCGCGAGGGCGGGTACGCGGTCCAGTTGCCCGGCGGCCGGCTGGTGGCGGTGCGGACCGGGATGTTCTCCAAGGGCATGGTGGAGATCAGCGGTGACGGCATCGCCGCCGGGACCAGGGTGGTGACGGCGTCATGAGCGCGCCCCCGGTGCTGGCGGTGCGGGGCGCGAGCATGGTGTACCCGGGCGGGGTCACGGCGCTCCACGACGTCTGGCTGGCCGTCGAACAGGGCGAACTGCTCGGCATCGTGGGCCCGTCCGGCTCGGGCAAGTCGACGCTGCTGAACATCATGGGCACGCTGGACCGGCCGACCAGCGGCACCGTGGAGATCGACGGCCAGGACGTGGCCAGGCTCTCCGACCGCAGGCTGTCGGCGTTGCGGGGCCGCCGACTCGGCTTCGTCTTCCAGCAGTTCCACCTCACCGACGGACTGACCGCCGCCGAGAACGTCGCCACCGGCCTGCTGTACGCCGGGGTGCCGCGCCGCGAACGCCGGCCGCTCGCCCTGGAGGCACTGGACCGGGTGGGGCTGGCGCGCCGGGCCCGTCATCTGCCGCAGCAGCTCTCCGGCGGGGAGCGGCAGCGGGTGGCCATCGCCCGCGCCCTCGTCAACCGGCCCGTCCTGGTCCTCGCGGACGAGCCCACGGGGGCTCTGGACACCGCGAACGGGGTGGCCGTACTGGATCTGCTGACCGCGCTGAACCGCGAGGGGACCACCATCGCGGTCATCACCCACGACCGGGACATCGCGGCCCAGTTGCCGCGCCGGGTGGAGATCCGCGACGGCCGCCTGCGCTCCGACACCCGCGTCGACGCCGACACAGACGCCGACGCCCGTATGGAAAGCCACTCATGACCATCACATCGACGCGGCGGCACGCCACCGGCGGGGCCGGCGGCAGCAGTCCGGTGCGGCTGGCGCCGCTGGACATCCTGGGCCTGGGGCTGCTGGGCATCCGTACCCGCAAGATACGGGCGGCCCTGTCCGCGCTCGGCATCTCGATCGGCATCGCCACCCTGATCGTCGTCACCGGGATCCCGGCGTCCAGTCAGAAAGCCCTGATGAAGGAGCTCTCCGCGCTGGGCACCAACATGCTCAGGGCCGTACCGGCCAACCAGGACCCGCCGGTGCTGCTGCCCCCCGAGTCGGTGGACATGGTGCGCCGGATCGGGCCGGTCACGGCGGCCAGCGCGGTCGCCAACACCCATACGGAGGTCTTCCGCAACGACCGTCTGGGCGCCGCCGACTACACCGGCCTCACCGTCCTCGCCAGCAGACTCGACCTGCTGCGGACGATCAACGCGCGGGTGGCCGCCGGCCGCTTCCTCACCCCGTCGACGGAGAGGTTCCCCACGGCCGTCCTGGGTTCGGTGGCCGCCGCCCGTCTCGGCGTCCCGAAGATCACCACGGGCCGGCCCGCCCCGCAGATCTATGTCGGCGGCCACTGGTTCACCGTCATCGGGATCCTCGACCAGACCCCTCTCTCACCGGACATCGACCGCTCGGTCCTGGTCGGCTGGGACGCGGCGCGCACCCTGCTGAAGTTCGACGGCCACCCGACCGTGCTCTACCTCAAGGCCGAGGAGTCACAGATCGAGGCCGTACGTGACGTGCTGCCCGCCACCATCAACCCCCCGCTGCCCGGCGTGGTCCAGGTCAGCCGCCCGTCCGACGCGCTGGCCGCCAAACGGGCCACCGCGTCCACCTTCTCCGCGCTCTTCCTCGGACTCGCCGGGGTCGCGCTCCTCGTCGGTGGCATCGGAGTCGCCAACACCATGGTCATCTCGGTCCTCGAACGCCGTCGCGAGATCGGCCTGCGCCGCGCCCTGGGCGCCAACAGGGGCCAGATACGCGCCCAGTTCCTCACCGAGTCGGTCGTCCTGTCGGCCCTCGGAGGCCTCGCGGGCACCGCCCTCGGCGCCCTGGCCACCCTCGCCTACGCCGCCCACCAGCACTGGCCGCCGGTCGTCCCTCTCACCTCGGTGACCGCCGGCTTCACCGGCGCGGTCCTGATCGGCATGCTGGCCGGCGTCTACCCCTCCCTCCGCGCCGCCCGTCTGACCCCGACGGAAGCCCTGGCGACGACCTGACGGCACGGCACCCCACCGGGCCGATACGCGAGTATGGGTGATCGACAGCCACTCACCGGTGACGGGCATCCACTCACCGGTGACGGGCATCCACTCACCGGACGTATCGACGAAGGGACCGGCCGTGCGGCTCCGTTGTGCTGTGCTCGACGACTTCCAGCAGGTGGCGGCCGACGTCGCCGACTGGTCGGCCGTGGCCGACCGGGTGGAGGTCACCTCCTTCGCCGAGCACTTCGGCACCGAGGACGAACTGGCCGCCGCGCTCGCCGGCTTCGACATCGTGGTGACCCTGCGCGAGCGGGTCCCCTTCCCGGCCTCCCTGTTCACCCGGCTGCCCCGGCTGAGGCTGCTGGTCGCCTCCGGCATGCGCAACAGCGTCATCGACCTCGCCGCCGCTAAGGCGGCCGGCGTCACGGTGTGCGGGACGCAGAGCGCCTCCACTCCGCCGGTCGAGCTCACCTGGGCCCTGCTGCTCGGCCTCGCCCGGGGGATCGTCCAGGAGAACAACGCCCTGCGCGAGGGCGGCCCCTGGCAGCAGACGGTCGGCGCCGACCTGCACGGACGCCGGCTCGGTCTGCTGGGCCTCGGCAGGATCGGCAGCCGGGTCGCCCGGGTGGGCCTCGCCTTCGGCATGCGTGTCGGCGCGTGGAGCCAACACCTCACCAAGGAGCACGCCGACGAGGTGGGCGTCGAACTCGCCGCCTCCAAGGAGGAATTGCTGGCCGAGAGCGACTTCGTGTCCATCCATCTCGCCCTCTCCGACCGCACCCGCGGCCTGCTCGGCCCCGCCGAACTCGCCCTCCTCAAGCCCACCGCCCATCTGGTCAACACCTCCCGCGCCGCCATCGTCGACCAGGACGCGCTGCTGGCCGCGCTGCGCGAGGGCCGTATCGCGGGAGCCGGTGTCGACGTCTTCGACGTGGAGCCGCTGCCCGCGGACCATCCGATGCGCACCGCGCCCCGGCTGCTCGCCACCCCGCACCTCGGTTATGTCTCACGGTCGAACTACGAGACGTACTACGGACAGGCGGTGGAGGACATCCGGGCATACCTGGACGGATCGCCCACGCGGCTGCTGGGCTGAGACAACCGGGTGCCGACTGGTGTTCAAAAAGGGTGATGCACCGATGAACGCCGTGACCCTCCGTCAGTGGCCGCGTTGAACGGGAAGTGCGACGGCGGACTGTGCCGGCGCACTCACCGAGTCAGAAGGAGAACGTGATGTCTCGCATCGCGAAGGTGGCCGGCGTCGCGCTCGGCACGGGTGCCGTCGTCCTCAGCGGCGCCGGGCTGGCCATGGCCGACGCGGGCGCCCAGGGCGAGGCCGTCGGCTCGCCCGGCGTGCTGTCCGGCAACGTCGTGCAGGTCCCGATCCACATCCCCGTCAACGTGTGCGGGAACACCGTCAGCGTGATCGGTCTGCTGAACCCCGCGTTCGGCAACACCTGCGTCAACAAGAGCGACCACGACCGCGGTGGCTACGGCTACGGCCACTGAGCCCGTCATAGACACGACCGTACGCACAGCCGTACGCACGGTCGTCCGCAGAGAAGAGCCCCGGCACCTCGAGCGCCGGGGCTCTCCCCGTGTCCGGACCCGCTCAGGCGTAGCGGTAGATCCGGCTCACGTCCTCCATGTCGTCCGGGGTCACGTCCCACGGCGGCATCTTCTGGTGCCGGGCGACGATCCGCTCGTGCTGGTCGTCGCCGGCGCCGGGCGGGCTGGCCGGCAGATAGCGGGCGCCCCGGTGCCGTTGCTGCCAGCGGGTCCACTGCAGGTCGACGAAGGCGTGGTGCAGCCAGAAGACGGGGTCGTTGACGGAGGCCCCGCCGAGCATGGCGCCGCCGACCCAGCGGTGGACCCGGTTGTGGTTGCGCCAGGCGACGGTGCCCCGGCCGGTCCCCCAGCCCTCCAGGCGGTTGCGGAACCCCCTGGTGACCGTGGAGTCCCAGGGCGAGACGTCGTAGACCGGGTCGGCCAGCGCCGACTCCAGCTCGCTCTTGGTCGGCAGCTCGATCGGGTCCCGGGAGCGGCCGAGGTCACGGGTGAGGAACGAGCCGTCGGTGACGCCCTCCTTGATGGTCCACTGGCCCGCGGAGTAGGCGAACGGACCGGTCATCACCTGCCGGTCGGACCTGCGTCCGTCACCGCCGAGCAGGTCCTTCGTCCAGGGCGCCGCCGTCGCCGACCGCTCCCGGGTCCAGTCCCAGTACGGCACCGTCACCGACGCGTCCACCTTGCGCAGCGCCTTCTCCAGCTCCAGCAGGAACCGGCGGTGCCAGGGCAGGAAGGAGGGCGCCATGTGCGCCGTGCGCAGGCCGTCCTCGCCGTCGGAGGTGTAGTACTCGATGTGCGTGCGCACGAACTCGTCGTACTGCCCGCGCTTCTTGACCTCCAGCATCGCCTTCACGAACCGCCGCTTCTCGGCGGCCGTGAGCGTGCTGACGTCCTTACGCGTGTACGCCATGGCCGCCCCCCATCGCCCCCATGTGTCCCATGCCCCCCATCGGGCCCGGCGCCAGATCGCGCAGGTGTTCGCCGGGGCTCATCTCGTCGACGGCCGCCCGGGCGGCGTCCAGGGGGGTCGGATACGAGCGGTAGTGGTCGATCATGCTCAGCCAGGTGCCGTCGGCCCGGCGCATCAGATGCAGCGGCCGGCCGTCGACGGTGACATGCCACTGCTCACCGTCGTAGGCACGGCCGGGGGCGGCGGCGACGGGCATCCTGACGCCCTGGATCCGACGCCCGTGGTACGTCTCGTCGAAGGCGCCGTCGTCGGGGCCGGGTTCGGTGTGCGGGGGGCGGGAGGCGGCGACGACGGGTGCGAGGGCCAGGGCCATCGCGGGCGCGAGCAGGCCCCGCAGCATGTCCCGTCGGCTCCCGGGTCTCACCGACGTCTGCTCCGCGCCCACCGGCACCCCACCTGCGCTGACAACCATGGCTCGCTCCTCGTCCGGGTCGGTTCGGTACGAAGCGCTAACCGGTGGACCAGGGGTGGGGTCACCGTCGGTCGGCCAAGTGGACCCCATCCACGTGACCCGCGCCCCGAACCCCGGCCCCCTCGGACCTACAGACCGGGACCCAGCCCGAGGTTCGCCCCCGGCACCGTCTGCAGCACCGGCGCCAGGACACCCGCCTCCGGGAGCTTCAGGTCGGGCAGGCCCGCGTTGTCCGGGTTGGGCGGGGTGAGGGGGGCGTCCAGGTTCAGGCCGGGCGCGAGGGTGCGCAGGTCGGAGGCCGGTGTGGAGAGGCCGACGTGGTCGAACTGGTCGCCGAGGACCTGCGGCAGAGGCGCGCGGAGGCCCGCGCCGGGCAGCCCACCGGTGACCGGCAGCTGCGGAAGCACATGCTCAGGGATCAGCCGCCCCTCGACGTACCGCGGCCCGTCGGGCTTGCCCGGCGTCGGCAGCGGGATCTCGCCGCCGACCTTGGGCAGTTCCATGCCGAGGGCCTGCTCGGCGCCCTCCAGCGGCACGGGGACGGGCACCGTGCCGACCGCGGCGGCGGGCGTCGCGGCGGCGCCCATGGCGGCCGCGACTCCCGTGATGACGGCGGCAAGGGTTCCTCGGGTGGTCGACTTCATCTCGGGTACGGTCCCTTTCGCGTTTCGGCGGGCTCTGCGTGCTTACCGAGTAACGAGGCTGCCTGCGCCATCAGTTCACAATTCCCCCGGGTGCAGCAGTAATCAGCTTGTCCAGAAGTCCCACCAACGGGTCAGGATCAGCATTCCGACGACCCCGATGTGCACCACCGGGACCACCCAGGTGAATTCGTCGAGGAACGCCCTCGCCCAGCCGGGCGCGGGCAGGAATCGGAGTCTCACGTTGTACGAGGTGACGTACCAGAACATCAGGATCGTGGCGACCCACGCCAGACAGCACCACAGGCACAGCGCGTTGATCCGGTACAGCGACTGGAACTGGAGCCAGGACACGAAGCCGATCCCGAACAGGCACCCGGCGTCGAACACCAGCCAGTACCAGCGGGGGAAGACGGCGCCGGCCAGCAGACTCACACCGACGCAGATCACGACGCCGTAGGCGACCAGGCCCAGCATCGGGTTGGGGAACCCGAAGGCCGAGGCCTGGTCGCTCTTCATGACGCTGCCGCAGGACACCACGGGATTCAGGCTGCACCCCGGGGTGAAGCCCGGGTCCTCCAGCAGCCTGAACTTGTCGAGGGTGATCACCCAGGAGGCCAGCAGCCCGGCCGCGCCGGTGATCACCAGCAGCAGGGCGAGCCCGGGACCCGCGCCCTGGGCCCGCGCCCGTGCGGGTGGTCCCGCGGCCACGCCCGTCAGCCGCGCAGTCTGCGGGCCGGCAGGACGATGTGCGCGGCGGCGTTCAGGGTCTCGTCGGCGCCCGCGAAGGCGGCGAAGGCCTCGGGGTCGACGGGCTTGCCGGGCTCCGCCTCGGGCCAGGGGCGGCTGGTGAACACCAGGTAGGCGAAGCCGCGTTTGCCGACGGCCGCGAGCCACTCCGGCGGCGGGGTGCACTGGGCGTTGCAGCCCGGCAGGGTGACGACGGCCGTGCCGGCCTCGACCAGCATGCTCACCGGGAGGCTGGACTTGGCGGCGGCGTCGATCAGCTCACCGCCGACCGGCAGCCCGTTGTCCTTGAGCAGCTGCTCGACGGCGGCCGACGAGGCCTCGGCGCCGCCCGCGCCGTCCCCCAGGGGGTAGGCGAGAAGGTAGGGCATGTCACCGTCGGGGGCCTCGCCGCTCCACGCCATGACGACGAGAGTGCCCAGGTCGGCGGCGTTGAACGGGCGGGTTTCACTTGAGGTTGAGGTCACCGCGCGACCTTATCGACGGCCCCCCGCGCGGCCGGCGGCCTTCTCACCCGACCGGGTGAGCGCACCCGCCCTGTCCACACGAACGAGGGACGCCCGTCGAACAACACCGAGGGCCGATTCCGTACGACGGGAATCGGCCCCTTCGAAGAAACGTGCTCAGTGCTGCAGCGGAAGTCCGCCCAGCAGCCCGCCGTTGTTGTTCAGCGCGGCCGCCGCGCCCTTCACGGTGCTGAGCAGGGAGTCCTTGTTCTCGGTGTCCAGCGCGTTCGACTGGTGCTGCAGCGGCATCACGTCGGCGGGCTGCAGCCGACCGCTGGTGAGCGTGTTCACGGCGCCGGTGAGGCTGGAGGGCGTCATGTCGGCGGGGCTGTAGGCGAACGCGGGCGCGGCGGCGCCGGCGAGCGCGACGGTACCGGCGACGACGGCGGCAGCCTTCAGGGACTTCATCGCGTTCCTTTCTTCGGGCGACTCGGGTCACCACAGGGAATTCTGACGTCGTGCCCAACGACTCACCGTCGCGGCGGAAACCCCGTGCGCGGAAAATCTCCGCGCCCCCACCCGAATGAACCGTGTGTCTCATCCGGGTTTCCCATCCTCATATGAAAGGCCGTGAATTCGGCGGTGTCAGCCCGCGGGCAGCGCCACCGGAAGCGAGGGTGTCGCCACCGGGAGGCTGGGCGCCGGCAGCGCGGGCAGTCCGGGCAGGTTCGCCGCGGGCAGGCCGGCGCCCAGCAGGGTGGCCGCGAGCAGGTTGACCAGGCCGGTCACCACGCCCGTCACGGCCGGCGCCACCTGGGTGACATCACCGGAGGTGGCCGCCTTGACCAGGGTGTCGACGGCCGTCTGCAGGGCGGTGAGGGCGTCGCCCACGAGGTCGGCGGCCGGCGCCTTGGAGTCGTCGCCGCTCCTGGAGAGGCCGGGCAGCCCGGGCAGGGCCGGCGCGGCGGGCACCGCGGGGACGGCGGGGACGGCGGGTGTCGCGGGCACGGCGGGTGTCGCGGGCACAGCGGGTGTCGCGGGCACAGCGGGTGTCGCGGGCACAGCGGGTGTCGCGGGCACGGCGGGTGTCGCGGGCACGGCGGGTGTCGCGGGCACCGCCGGTGTCTCGGGCGTGGCCGAGACCGCCGGGGCGGCCGGGGCGGCAGCGGTGATGCCGGCGATGGCCTGCTTCACGGCGTCGGCCAGCTTGGTGGCCTCGTCCGTGGAGAGCTGGCCGTTGTCGGCCTTGAGCACGGCGTTGAGCAGATCGGTGACCGGTTTGAGCACACCGCCCAGGTCACCGAGGCTCTTGACCTGGGCGAGAAGCGCGTCCGCGCCGGGGACGGGCGCATGGACCGCGGCCTCGGCACGCCGCTCGCGGGCGGAGTCGGCCGCCACGGCGGCCGGTGCGCCGATCCCGACGAGGAGGGCGGCGCAGAGCGCGGAGGACGCGAGACGCCGTGCGGGCAGAGCACGCATGGGTGTTCCTTTCGGTGGTGCGAGGGGACCTGGTGCCCACCGTGAAAGGGCCCGGCGCGCCCTGCAACAGAGCGACCGCCAAACGAGAACCGGCCGCCCTCGCGTGGAGAGACCACGGGAGGGCGGCCGGCAAAGGGTTCGCGCCTCGGCGCGTCTACGTCAGCCGACGTCTGCCGTTGCCGACGTCAGTCGTTGACGCACTCGTTGCCGAACGCGGGGTTCAGCAGGCCGATGACGTTGACGGTGTTGCCGCAGACGTTGACCGGCACGTGGACCGGAACCTGGACGACATTGCCCGACAGCACGCCCGGGGAGTGGGCGGCAGCGCCGTGCGCGTCGGAGTCGGCCGAGGCGATACCGGCGCCACCGGCGACCGCCGCAGCAGCAGCGGTGGTAAGGACCAGGCCCTTCGCGATACGCGACATGGAGAGGTGCTCCTTGGGGGTTGACACAAACATCCGGGCGGATGCCCGGCGCTGTGTCAACGCGCGATCGCCGCGCGGGTTGTGCCGCCAATGGAGTGATCCGGCCACGGGCCCGCTTTCACCAATCCGACACACTTGTCCAGTTTCGCATGATTAATACGGTTGACGACTAGAGTTGCGCACCTCCCGATCCGCCCCTATAACCAGCCAATTCCCCGGAAGGGCACCGCCGGTCATGCGTCATTCCCTGGGTCCTCTGCTGCGCCGCGCCATGGTGGGCGTTCTTGCCCTCGGGGTGATCGGCGCTCCGGCCCGCGCCGCCGCCCCGCCGTCGCCCGAGGCCGAGCGCCTCGCGTTCACCGAGCGCTACCGCGCCGTGCAGCACGGCGGCTTCGTCCGCGCGGCCAACACGGCGATCAGCTGCCGCACGCCCGCCACCCGCCCGGCGACCGCCCCCTCCTGCCCCTCGGCCCGCGACGGCGCCACGGCCGCCAACGGCGACTTCGACATGTTCTACGTCGACGTCGACAGCGACCCCAACACCTACAACTCCTCCCGCGCCGAGGTCCGTCTGCCGGACGGCGCGCGGGTGACGTACGCGCGCCTGTACTGGGGCGGCAACCTCCGCGTCGGCGAGCAGAAACCGCCGAAGGACGACGGGCGGGTGCTGATCGCGGAGCCGGGCGGCGAGTACAAGGAGGTCCTCGCGGACACGGTGGTCGGCCACCGGGTGGCGCAGGGCGCGGACGCGTTCCAGGCCTCGGCGGACGTCACCGGGCTGGTGCGGGAGAGCCGTTCGGGGCTGTACACGGTGGCGCAGGTGAACGTGGCGATGGGGAGGTCGGCGGCGGGCGCGTGGGGCGGATGGACGCTCGTGGTGGCGTACGAGAACGCCTCCGAGCCCCTGCGTCACCTCGCGCTCTGGGACGGCTTCGACACCCTGGAATCGGCCCGGGAACTACGCCTGAGCGGCGCGGACATCCCGAAGGGCGCGAGCGGCCGGGCGGGTCTGGTGGCCTACGACGGCGACCGGGGCCGTACGGGCGATTCCTTCGCCGTCTCCACGGGCCCGCGGGCGAGCACCCCGCTGAGCGACCCGGCCAACCCCCTCGGCGACGCCCTGAACTCGACGATTGCCGAGCCGGGGGCCGCCGGAGCGCGGCGGGTGCCGTCGTACTCGAACACGCTCGGGTACGACTCCGATGTGTTCGATCTCGGTCCGGCCCTGAGGCGTGGTGGTGACCAGCTGGCCGTCCGGCTCGTTTCCCAGCGGGACGCGGCATGGGCCGGTGCGCTCTTCGTCGCCGTCGACGCACAGCAGTGAGGCGCGTTCCCGCCCGCAGTCAGCAGCGCCACCCGTGAGCGAGGAAACCGCGCGATGCACCTGTCAGCACCCGACCCCCGGCCGCGGGTCCTGCATGTCACCCAGCCGGTGGACGGCGGGGTCGCCCGTGTCGTGACGGACCTGGCGCGGGCGCAGCTCGCGGCCGGTCTGCATGTCGCGGTCGCCTGCCCGGACAGCCCTCTCGCCGCCGAACTGCGGTCGCTGGGAGCCGAGGTGAGACGCTGGGAGGCGACCCGCTCACCGGGTCCGACACTCGTTCGAGAGGTACTCCGTCTGGGGCGTGTCGTCCAGGGCGTGCGACCCGGTCTGGTGCACCTCCACAGCGCCAAGGCGGGGCTCGCCGGACGGCTGGCGGTGCGCGGGCGGCTGCCCACCCTCTTCCAGCCGCACGCCTGGTCCTTCGAGGCCGTCGACGGGGCGATGGCGCGGCTGGCGCTGAAGTGGGAACGACGGGGGGCGCGTTGGGCCTCCCGGGTGGTGTGCGTGAGCGAGGCGGAGCGCGCGACCGGTGTGCGCGCCGGGATCGACGCCCCGTGGACGGTCGTGCCGAACGGCATCGACCCCGAGCGCTTCCATCCCGCGGCCGTGGACACCGTACGAGCGGCGCTGCTCCCGGACGTCGATCCGGCGGCGCCGCTCGTGGTGTGTGTGGGGCGGCTGTGCCGGCAGAAGGGACAGGACGTCCTGCTGGACGCCTGGTACGCCGTGCACGACCGGGTGCCGCGGGCGCGGCTGGTACTGGTCGGCGACGGGCCCGACGCGGCCCGGCTGCGCTCCCGCGCACCGGAGTCGGTGCTCTTCGCCGGGCCGGTGCCCGATGCCGCCCCCTGGTACCAGGCCGCCGACCTGGTGGTCCTGCCCTCGCGCTGGGAGGGCATGGCGCTCGCGCCGCTGGAGGCGATGGCCTGCGGGCGTCCCGTGGTGGTGACGGACGTGGACGGCGCCCGCGAGAGCCTGCCGCCCCACCTCGCGCCCCGCTGCGTCGTCCCCCCGGGCGACCCGGCCCCACTCGCCGCGTCCGTCGCCGAACTGCTGCTCGACCCGCTGCTGCGCGAGTCGCTCGGCCACCAGGGACGCCGTCACGTCCTGTCCACGCACGACGTGCGGCGGGCGGCCGAGGCGGTGGCGGCCGTGTACCGCGACCTCCTGGCCGGCCGCGGCGCCCCTGAGGCAGCCCAAGGAACAGAGCCCTCCGAGTGCAGGGAGTCCATCCACTCGTGACCGCGGAAAGTACCGTCCCCTCGCCCGGTGGGCAGCCACGGGATCTCGGATTCTCGCCCGTCTCGGTCATGCCCGCGCGCGGCACCGCCGCCGGCTTCCGGTTCCCGGCCCGCCGGCCGCCCGCCCGGCCCGCCTCGCCGGTGCCGCTGCTCGGCGCGGACCTGGTGGGCGCGCTGCTCGGCGCGCTCGCGTTCGCCGAGGCCGAGCGCCGCCCGCTCTTCCTGGGCCTGCTGGTGGCCGTGTCGATGCTGCTGCGCCCGCACCGGCTCAGACCCGTGCCCGGCGTCCTGGACGAACTCCCCGCCGTCTGCGGCCGGATCGCGGTCGGGTGGCTGGCGCTCGCGGCGCTCGTGGCGGCGTACGCCCCGGTGCACGCGCTGTCCGCCCGCACCCTGCTCCTGGGCTTCGTCCTCCAGTCGGCGGCGAGTTGCGCGGGCCGCGGGATCGTCCACTTCAACCGGCGCACGGCCCTGCTGAACCGGCCCCGCACCGCCCTGGTCATCGGCCCGGCGGCGACGGCCCAGCGGGTGGCGGCGGCCCTGCTGCGCCACCCGCGCTCGGGCGTGCTGCCGGTCGGCATCGTCGCCGAGCACCACGACGGCACCGACGGGCTGCCCGTGCTGACGACCGGTCAGGACGTGCAGCGGGCGCTCATCCAGAACGGCGTGCGCGAGGTGCTGGCCGTCCACCCGTCCGTACGCACCCAGCAGGGGCCGCTGCTGCGCGCGCTCGCCGCGTCCGGGTGCGCGGTGTGGGAGGTCGACGCGGACTCCCCGTCGTACGCCACCCGCGACCAGCTCGCCGGGTTCTCCTGCCGGCGCCTGGACATGGGGTACGGGCGGCGGCACGGCAGCGCGGGCAAGCGGCTGCTGGACGTGCTGGTCTCCGGGACCCTGCTGCTGCTGGTCAGCCCGGTGCTGCTGGTGTGCGCGGTGGCTCTGCGGCTCAGTGACGGGCCGGGGGTCGTCTTCCGGCAGGAGCGGATCGGCATGGGCGGCCGCCCCTTCACCCTCCTGAAGTTCCGCACCCACCGCCCGGTCGACGAACACGAGGCCGCCACCCGCTGGAGCGTGGCGAACGAGCACCACATGTCGTGGTTCTGCCGTTTCCTGCGCCGCACCTCCCTCGACGAGCTGCTCCAGCTCTGGAACGTGCTGTGGGGCGATATGAGCCTGGTCGGCCCGCGGCCCGAACGCCCCTACTTCGTCGGCAAGTTCAGCCAGACCTACCCCGGTTACGCGGCCCGGCACCGGATGCGGACCGGGATCACCGGGCTCGCCCAGATCAACGGGCTGCGCGGCGACACCTCCATCGAGGACCGGGCCCGCTTCGACAACGCGTACATCGACAACTGGTCGCTGTGGCAGGACATCTGCATCCTGGCGCGCACCGCGGCCGCACTCGTCCGTCCGACGGGGAGCTGAGCGACGCCCATGACCCACGCCCCGACCCTGGCCCGCGTCCGCGAGTGGCCGCCGGCCGTCCCCGTGATCGCCGTGCTGGTCCTGCTGGCCCTGCCCCTCTCCCCCACCGCGGAGGGCGGCGCGGGTCCCGCCGACGCGGTGTCCGCGCTGGTGGTGCTGTACTGCGCGATCCGTCTCGTACGGGACCGCGGTCGCCCCCTGTCCCGAACGGCCGCCGTGGTGCTGGGACTTCCGGTGCTGGGTCTGGCGGTCGCCGCGATGGGAGCGTCCTCGCCGGGCGCCGGGATCACCGGGCTCGGCCGCTACCTCCAGATCTTCGTGCTGGTGCCGGCCGCGGTGGTGCTGCTGATCCGGGACCGGACCGACTTCCGGCTGCTGGCCTGGGCGTTCGTCGGGCTGGCGGTGTGGCAGGGGGCGATCGGCGTCCACCAGTACGTCACCGGGACCGGGGCCTCGTACCAGGGCGAGGACATCCGGGCGGTCGGCACCTTCGGGCCGACGGACGTGATGGGGATGGCGACCGTCGTCGCCTTCGGGCTGGTCTGCGCGCTGGGGCTGGCGCTGGGCCGGGCCCCGGTACGGCGGCGGGCGGTCGCCGCGGCCTGTGCGGTGGCCCTGCTGCTCCCCCTCGCGCTCTCCTTCAGCCGCGGGGCGTGGATCGCCACGGCGGCCACCTGTGCGGTGCAGCTGGTGCTGGCGGGGGCGCGGCGGGCGCTGAAGGTGGGCGCGGTCGCGGTCGCCGCCGGTGTGGTGCTGGTCGGGGGCTTCGGGGTCGGTTCGGCGATGCTCCAGGAGCGGATCGACAGCATCACCCGCGTCACGGACGCCCCGGACCAGTCGGTGACCGACCGCTACACCATGTGGGCGGCGGCGACCGACATGTGGCGCGAACACCCGCTGACGGGCGTGGGGTTGAAGGGCTTTCCCGAGCAACGCGACAGCCATGCCTCGCTGGCGCTGTCCTCGGGCAGCGACACGGAGGGCGCGGGCGCGGCCTACCGCAAGCAGCCGCTGCTCTCCCCGCACAACATGTATCTGCTGGTCCTGGCCGAGCAGGGGCTCATCGGGCTGCTGGCACTCGGTGGCAGCTGGCTCGCGCTGCTGGTGTGCGGGCTGCGCGGGCTGTGGCGGTCCCGGCGGACGGGGACGGGCCTCGACTGCGCGCTGGCCGCCTGCGGACTGCTGGTCTGGCAGCTGATCGACTTCGCGTACGCCGACATCGGCGGTCCGTCGACGGTGCTGACCGCGGTGGTCTTCGGGGTGGTGGCGTGGTGGTCGCTGGTCGGCGCCGCCGCCGAGGAACCACCGGTGATGCCCGCCCCGGTGCGCGAGCCGGCCGAGGAGGCTGTGACGCGATGACGGTGACGCCACGGGCTTCCCAGGGCGCGTCCGGCGCACGGCCCACGTCCCGCTCCGGGCCCTCGCCCGACATCGGCGACCCCGGTGCCGGACACCCGTGGCCGCACCTGCCCGCGGCAGACGCCGACGCCGAGGTGACGCTCCCGGCGGCACGGGCCGCCCACTCGGCCGACGCGGCCACCGGCCCGGCCGACGACGACGCCGCCGCCGACACCGCCTCCGTCACCGGCCGCTTCCTGGCCAAGGCCGCCCTGATCACCGCGGTTCTCTCCATCGCCGGGGCCCTGCTCGGACTGGTGCGGGACCAGGCGCTGGCGCGGCTGTTCGGGGCCGGCAGTGACACCGACGCGTTCCTCGTGGCCTGGACCGTGCCGGAGTTCGCGGCGACGCTGCTCATCGAGGACGGGCTGGCCTTCGCGCTGATCCCGGCGTTCAGCGCGGCCCTGGCCCGGCGGGCGCAGGGCGCCGGTGGTGACCCGGTCCGCGCCCTGGTCGGCTCCACGCTGCCACGCCTGACGCTGGCCTTCGTCGCGGTGTCCGCCCTGCTCGTCGGCACCGCCCCCTATCTCGTCGAGGCCCTCGCCCCCGGCCTGCCCGACCCCGCCCTCGCCGTCGACTGCACCCGGATCACGGCCACCTGTGTGCTGACCTTCGGCCTGGCCGGCTACTGCAGCGCCGCCCTGCGCGCCCACCGCCGCTTCCTCGCCCCCGCCGCGATCTACGTCGCCTACAACACAGGCATCATCGCCGGGATGTTCACCCTCGGCGGGCAGTGGGGGGTGCGCTCGGCGGCCGTCGGTGTCTCGGTCGGGGGGTGCCTGATGGTCGCCGTACAACTTCCCTTCCTGTGCCGGCAGTTGAGGGGGCGGGATGCCGCTGTCGCCACCGCGGCCGTCCCCGGGGACGCGCCCCGGCCGATGGACTTCGCCCTGCTCGCCACCGTCCTGCTCTTCGCCCTGTGCCGCCAGTCCCAGGTGCTCATCGAGCGGTTCCTGGCCTCGCACCTCGCCGCCGGCGCCATCTCGCACCTCAACTACGCGCAGAAGATCGCCCAGATGCCGATGGTGCTGTCGCTGATGGTGTGCACGGTCACCTTCCCGGTGGTGGCCCGCGCACTGGCCGAGGGCGACACCGAGACGGCCCGCACCCGGGTGGAGCGGGACCTCGCGCTGGCCGCCTGCATGGTGCTGCTGGGCGCGGCCACGGTGATCGCCTGCGCCCCGCAGATCGTCGAACTCCTCTTCCAGCGCGGCGCGTTCACCGCGAGGGACACGGCGGCGACGGCGAGCGTGATGCGGGTGTACGCCCTCGGGCTGCTGGGCCAGACCCTGGTCGGCGCACTCGTACGGTCGTACTTCTCGGCCGGCCGGCCCACCTGGTACCCCGTCGGCGCGATGGCCACCGGCATCGTCGTGACCTCCTGGATCGGCGCCCTGACGGTGCGCCCCTGGGGCGTCGACGGCATCGCCATCGCCAACGCGACCGGTATCACCGTCACCGCCGCCCTGCTGCTGGTCGGCATGGCCCGGTTCGGCGTCCCGATCCGGACCCGCCTGGTGCTCGCGGAGCTGAGCAAGCCGGTGCGGGCCGCGGTGATCGCGACGGTCGCCGGGGCGTTCGCGGCGCGGGGCGCGGGCGGACCCGTCCTCGGACTGGCCGTCGGCTCCCTCACCGTCGTGACGGTCTTCGTCCTGCTCGGTCTCGCCCTGGGCGCCCAGGGTTTCGCTCCCGCACTCCGTTCCGTACGCACCGTCACGCAAAGGCTCGTCCATGGCCGTTGACTCCGTAGGCACCGAAAGACCGCCCGCCCCCGGCCCGGTCCCGTGGGTGGCGATGTACCACTCGGTCGGCGACCGCTCCACCGACCCGTACCGCATCACGGTCACCCCCGAGCGGCTCGACCGGCAGCTGCGCTGGCTGCACCGCCGGGGCCTCAAGGGCGTCCCGCTGGCCGACCTGCTCGCCGCCCGCGTCCGCGGCGAGGGCCGGGACCTGGTCGCGCTCACCTTCGACGACGGCTACGCCGACTTCGTCGAGCACGCCCTTCCGGCACTCAAACGCCGGGGCTTCGGCGCCACCCTCTTCGTCCTGCCCGGCCGTCTCGGCGGCACCAACGCCTGGGACCCCGAGGGCCCGCGCAAGCCCCTCCTCACCGTCGACGGCATCCGCCACGCGGCCGCCGAGGGCGTCGAGATCGGCTCGCACGGCCTCACCCATGTCGACCTCACCGAGGCGGACGACGAGACCCTGGAGGCCGAGGTCTACGAAAGCCGGTACCGGCTCGCGGAGTTGACGGGCGCAACGGTCGCCGGCTTCTGCTACCCCTACGGCTGCGTGGACCAGCGCGCGATGGACGCCGTACGGGACGCCGGCTACGCCTACGCCTGCGCCATCGACCCCGGCCCCCTCAACGGCCTGCACGCCCTCCCCCGCCTGCACATCGGCCAGAACGACAACGCCGTACGCCTCTATCTCAAGCACCGGCTGCACCGGCTGCGCCGACGTCCGGTGGAGGGGCTGCGATGAAGGCGCTGCACGTCATCACCGGGCTCGGCGTCGGGGGCGCGGAACAGCAACTCCGGCTGCTGCTGCGGCATCTGCCGGTCGACTGCGACGTGGTGACCCTCACCAACCCGGGCGCGGTCGCCGACGGACTGGTCGCCGACGGGGTGCGCGTCACCCACCTCGGCATGGCCGGCAACCGCGACCTGGCCGCACTCCCCCGGCTCACCCGCCTCATCCGCTCCGGCGGCTACGACCTCGTCCACACGCATCTCTACCGCGCCTGCGTCTACGGCCGCCTCGCCGCGCGGCTGGCGGGGGTCCGTGCGATCGTCGCCACCGAACACTCCCTGGGCGACTCGCAGATGGAGGGCCGCAGGCTGTCGCGGGGGGTACGCGCCCTCTACCTGGCCAGCGAGCGTCTCGGCCGCTCCACCGTCGCCGTCTCGCCGACGGTCGCCGACCGGCTGAAGCGCTGGGGCGTACCCGCTCCCCGTATCGAAGTGGTCCCCAACGGCATCGACCTCACCCGGTTCCGCTTCGACCCGGTCCGGCGCCACCACACCCGCCGGCGTCTCGGCCTGCCGGACGACGCCTTCGTGGTCGGCGGCATCGGACGCCTCACGGCCGGCAAACGCTTCGACGTGCTCATCCACGCCCTCGCCCGACTCCCCGAGGACCACTGGCTGTTGCTGGTGGGCGGCGGCGACGAGGAGAACATCCTGCGGCGCACCGCGCGCGAGGCGGGGGTCGCCGACCGCGTCCTGTTCGCCGGCGAGCGGCCCTACGTCCCCGACGGCACCCCCGGCCCCGACCTCCCCTCGCTGGTCTGCGCGATGGACGTGCTCGCCTCGCCCTCCCCCGAGGAGGCGTTCGGCCTGGCGGTCGTCGAGGCGCTGGCGTCGGGCCTGCCCGTGCTGTACGCCTCCTGCCCGGCGATCGAGGACCTGCCCCCGCGGGAGGCCGCCCTCGCCCGCCGGGTCCCCTGTGACATCGCCGACTTCACGGCGGCCGTCGCCGCCACCCGAGCGGGCGGACCGACCCCGCGCACGGCGTCCGAAGCGGCCCGCCACTACTGCATCACCCGCAGCGCCACACAGCTGATGGACGTGTACGCGACCGCGGTCTCCCCGCCCTTGTCCCCGTCACCCCAGGGAGCCACCTCCTCATGACCGAGACCCTCACCGCCCCCCGCCGCCCGGCCGCCCTCTCCCGCGCCAGGACCCTCCCGTCGTGGACCCTGATCGCGGCCGGTGTCCTCGCCGGCGGTCTGCTCGGCGGCGGCTACGGCCTCGCCAAGCCGCCCACCTACGCGGCCACCAGCTATGTGGTCGCCGTACCGACCGCCAAGTCCGACCCGGCTTCCGCGCTGGGCTTCGCACAGGCCTACGGCCGCGTCGCCACGCAGCTCGCGGTGCTCGGGGACGCGCAGGTGTGGGCGGGCGTGCCGGTGCGGACGCTGCAGTCCAGCGTCCAGGCGGCCACCTCGCCGGACGCCCCGATGGTCGCGATCACGGCGACCTCCGCCCGCCCCGACCTGGCCGCCGACATGGCCAACGCGGTCGCCCGCGCCCTGACCCGGCACGCGAGCGACACCAAGGCCGAGACCAACGTCGAGCTCCAGCAGTTCGCCCGCGCCACCAAGCCGACCTCACCGTCCTCGGCCTCGCCCTCGGTGACCGGACTGGTGGGCGCGAGCGCGGGCGGGCTGCTCGGCGGCCTGGTGCTGCTGGTACGGCCCCGGCGCACGGGCGAGTCCGGGCGCCCCTCGGTGCCGAGCCCGGCCGTCGCCGCCGACGCCCACGGCCAGCTGTGACATACACGACCGAACTCCTCACCACCGAGCGCGAGTTCGCAGGGCTGTCCGCCGACTGGGGTCGTCTGCACGGCCGTTGCGCCGCCGCGACCCCGTTCCAGAGCCACGCCTGGCTGCACTCGTGGTGGCTGTCGTACGGCGGGCGCGGACGGTTGCGCACACTGGTGGTGCGGGAGAACGGTGAACTCGTCGGCGCCGCGCCCCTGATGCTCGTACGCCGTCCGCTGCCCGCGCTCGTGCCGCTCGGCGGGGCGATCTCCGACTACGGGGACGTCCTGCTGGACGACGAGCGCGGCGAGGACGCGGTGGCCGCCCTCACCGAGGGCCTCGCCGCCTGTGCCCGCACCGCGCTGATCGACCTGCGCGAGGTACGGCCGGGCGGCGCGGCCGAACGGGTCTACGAGCGGTGGCGCGGACCCCGGCGCCGGGTGCCCGACTCGCTGTGTCTGGAGCTGCCCGCCGTCCCGATGGAGGACCTGGTCGCCCGGCTTCCCTCCGCCAAGGCCCAGCAGCGCGTGCGCGCCAAGCTGCGCAAGCTCTCCGCACTCGGCGTCGAGCGGCACACCGTCGGCCCCGACGAGGTCGACAAGGCGCTGCGCCGGCTGCTGGAGCTGCATCAACTGCAGTGGCAGGGCCGGAAGGTGACGTCGGAGCACCTGCGGGAGCGGTTCTACGAGCATCTCGTGCGGTCGGTCGGACCGATGGTCCGCTCCGGGGACGCGGTCGTCACCGAGTTCCGGCTGGACGAGGACGTGGTGGCCGTCGATCTGACGCTGCTGTCGCGCCGGCTCGCGGGCGGCTATCTCTACGGCGCCCACCCCTGTCTGCGCGAGCGCAAGGCGGACGTGGCGGTGATGCTGCTCGAGGCCTGCACCCGGCAGGCGAGCGGCACCCTGAGTCTGCTGCGCGGCAACGAGCCGTACAAGCACCACTGGAAGCCCGAACCGGCCGTCAACCAGCGTCTGCTGCTGGCCCGGCGGCGCACCGCCCCGCTGCTCGCGGCGACCGTCTGCGACGTGGCCGCGCGGCGACGGGGCAAGGAGATCGTGCGGAAGTGGAGGGAGCGCGGTGGCGGCGGGCCGTGAGCGGACCGCCGCCACCGCGCCGGGTTCACCGGGTGCGCGACCACCAGTCGAAGCGCAGGCACAGCTTCCCGCCGAGCCAGTACTCGACCCAGTCGCCGAGGTCCAGCGGCGAGCAGGCCGGCGGACGGACCGGCGTCGGGGTCGGCGTGGGCGTCGGAGCCGGCTTGGTGGGCTCGGGCGTCGGGGTCGGGGTGGAGGTCGGGTCGTCGAGGCGGCCGGAGAGCATCGACCGGTAGACGGCGGACGCCTTCGGATTCTCCCCGCACTGCCAGACACCGTGCGGGCAGTAGTCGGTGAGCGTCTCGTAGAGCGGTTTGTGCTCATCCATCCAGGCGAGCATCCGCTTCATGTATTCCGCGTTGTCACCATTGCGGAAGAGTCCCCATTCGGGATAGGAAATGGGCTTGCCGTGGGATTTGGCGAAGTCCACGTGAGCCTGAAGCCCGTAAGGCTCTTTCACCTGCTCGTCGAACGACAGCCCGGTCGGCTGGTCGTACGAATCCATGCCGATGATGTCGACCGTGTCGTCACCCGGATAGCACTGCGTCCAGGGAACGGCGTCGCGACCGCGGGTCGGCGTGAAGTCGAACCGGAATTTCTGGCCCGGCACCGAACGCATGGTGGTGACGATCCTGTTCCAGTACTTCTTCCAGGCCTCCGGGTCCGGCCCGCAGCGAGAGGTGTACGTGATGCCGTTCATCTCCCAGCCGAGCACGATCACCGTGTCCGGCACCTTCAGCTCCACCAGCCGCTCGGCCAGGGCCCTGAAGTGGTGATCGAAGGCGCCGGCCGCGCCCTGGCGCAGCAGCGACCGGACCTGGAAGTCGGAGACGCCGTCCTCGTTGCGGTCCAGCATCGGCACGTTGAGGACGAGCATCCGGTCGGACTTCTCGGTGCGCCAGTCCGCCCAGACGTCGAGGAAGCCGGGAGCGCCCTCGATGTCGACCCACCGGTCGCCCGGCAGGTAGGTGTGGCCGACGCGCAGGTCACTGCCGCCCAGCCAGGTGCTGAGCTCGGCGATCCGGGCCACACCCCGGGCACCGGAGTCGAGGAAGGCGCCGAACGCGGGAGGCTCGGGCCTGGGGACGGCCGGCGGGACGACCGGCTTCTGGACGGGGGCCGGGGCCGTCGGTGCCGTCGGCGCGGGAGCGGGAGGGTCGGCGACCCGCACCACCCCCGCGGCGAATCCCGGACCGGAGGCCACTACCGCGGACACGACGACGGTCATCACCACGACGGCCAGCCGCCGGGACCGGGGACGTCGCTCTTGTGCGGCCATGCCTGCTCCTCTCTCCGCTCTCGTGCTGCGCTGTTCGCCCACCACTGAAATGCAGTTACTGACACTCAGTCATATGAACAGGAATTACGCCACCGCCGTTACGGCCAACGAGTGAGAAGAAATTGATGCCCGTGTCGCTGTTTGACATCCGAGTCCCCGCGGTTCTGCTGCGGATCGACCGGAATCCCTTTCACCACGGCACGCTCGGAGCCGTGCGCTCACTGGGCAGAGCGGGGGTCGAAGTGCATGTGGTCGCCGATTCCACGGGAAGTCCGGTATCCCGATCGCGTTTTGTACGTCAGATGCATCCCCCGCCACCACCGGGTTCATCCGCCCGTGACATCGCCGTCGCCCTGCGCCGGGTCGCCGCCCGTATCGCCCGCCCCGCCGTCCTGATCCCGATGGACGACGCGAGCGCCGTGGCGGTGGGCCGGACGCGCGCCGACCTCGCGCCGGCCTATCTGCTCCCCGACACACCCACCGCGCTGCCCGAGCGCGTCGCCGACAAGTCCGAACTGGCCGACCTGTGCGCGGCCCTGGACGTACCGCACCCCTCGACGCTGGTCCCGGACAGCCCGGCCCAGGCCGCGAGCGCCGCCTGGCGGCTCGGTCCGCCGGTGGTGGCGAAGTGGAGCCGGCCGTGGCTGGTGCCGACCGGGACCGGCCTGCGCAGCACGGTCGTGCTCCGCTCGGCGCAGGAGGCCCGGGAGCTGTACGCCCGCTCGGCCGAGGCCGGCAGCCCCCTCCTGCTCCAGGCGTTCCTGCCGCCCGGCCCCGAACTGGACTGGTTCTTCCACGGCTACGCCGACCGTACCGGCTCCGTGCGCGGCGGCGGCCCCGGTGTCAAGCTCCAGGCGTGGCCGCGCGGTGCCGGTCTCACCGCGGTGGGCCGCTGGACCCCCAACCCGCGCGTCCAGGCCCTCGCCGAGCGCCTCACCACGGAACTCGGCTACCGCGGCATCCTCGACCTCGACTTCCGCCGCTGCGCCACCACGGGGCGCTATCACCTCCTGGACTTCAACCCCCGCCCCGGAGCGCAGTTCCGGCTCTTCGCCGACGGCGCCGGGCTGGACGTCGTACGCGCGCAGCACCTGGACCTGACCCACCGTCCGCTGCCGGACCCGGCGCCGCTGCCCGACCGGGAGTTCGTGGTCGAGAACTACGCGCCCCTGTCGGCCCTGCGCCCCTCCGCCGCGGGCCGTGAACTGGCCTGGCACGCGGCGGACGACCGCGGCCCGGGCCGCGCGCTGTGGCCGTTGTGGACACGGCATGTCTCCGGCCGCGTACGGGACCGGCTGCGCGGGCCGGACACCGCGGCCGCCCCGCCGCCGCACCCACACGTGGTGCACCAGGCGCCGGCCCCTCCCCCGGGCGTGTCCGGCCTCACGGACGTATCCGGTCTCTCCGATGTCTCCGGCCTGCCCGGTGACGAGAAAGCGAGCAGTTGCTGATGTACGACCTGCTGGTGGTGGGCGCGGGCCCGTACGGCCTGTCCATCGGGTCCCACGCCGCGGCCGCGGGGCTGAACCTGCGTGTCTTCGGCCGGCCCATGGCGTCCTGGCGCGACCACATGCCGCGCGGCATGTTCCTCAAGTCGGAGCCGTGGGCCTCCAACCTCTCGGACCCGGGCGGCCGGCGGACCCTGGAGGTCTACTGCGCGGGCCGAGGGGTGACGGCACGTCACGGGGAGCCGATCCCGGTGGAGATGTTCGCCGAGTACGGCATGTGGTTCGCCCGCCACACCGGACCGGAGGTGGACGAGCGCACGGTGACCCGGGTGGCCGCCTGCCCCGGCGGCTTCGAGGCGGTCACCGACGACGGGCAGGTGCTGCACGCGCGTGCGGTGGCGCTGGCGGTGGGTGTGATGCCGTTCGTCGAGATCCCCGCGGCCCTGCGCGGCCTCGACTCCGCGCTCGTCTCGCACAGCAGCCACCACAGCGACCTCATCCGCTTCCACGGCAAGGACGTCACGGTGATCGGCGGCGGCCAGGCGGCCCTGGAGACGGCGGCGCTGCTGGCCGAACAGGGCACGCGGGTACGGGTGTTGGCACGTGCGGAGAGCCTGTGCTGGAACGACGTGCCGCCGCCCTGGGAGCGCCCCTGGTGGAAGGAGGCCCGCTCCCCGCACAGCGGTCTGGGCCCCGGCTGGCGCAACTGGTTCTACTCGCAGCGCCCCGGCCTCTTCCGCCGCCTCCCCGAGGCCACCCGCGCCCGCATCGTGGCGACCGCGCTGGGCCCGGCGGGCGCGTGGTGGGTGCGGGACCGGGTGGAGGGGGCCGTGGAGGTCCTCCTGGACCACGAGGTGAAGGAGGCGCGCGCGGTGCCGGGGGGCGTACGGCTGGAGGTGGCGAGCCGGAGGAGCGGCGCCCGTCCGCGCTCCCTGCGGACCGAACACGTCATCGCCGCCACGGGCTTCACCGCGAGCCGTGACCGGCTGACCCTGCTCTCGGACGACCTCCGCGAAAACCTGGCCACCGTCGCCGACGGCTCCCCGGTGATCGGCCAGGACTTCGAGTCCACGTACCCCGGGTTGTTCATGGCGGGCCTGGTCACGGCGTCCGGCTTCGGCCCGGCGATGCGGTTCGTGCACGGGGCGACGTACACGGCGGGCGCGTTGGTGCGGGGGGTGCGACGGCACCTGAGGGCGAAGCCGCTCGGCGCGGTCATCCCGGCGCCGGGGGGCCGGCGCAGGAGCGGGGCGCCGATGGGGGCGCGCGGCTGAGAGCCGTACCGCCCTGTCGTGACAGACCGCGGGTGCCGGACGTGTCCACCGTCCGGCACCCGGCGCACTGCGAACGCCCTAGCGACGGGACGCGGCTCGGCCTCGCCGGTACAGCACGGCCCCGGCCCCGATCATCACGGCACTCGCCCCGGCCGCGGCGAGCAGCGCCTCTCCGTCACCACCGGTGTGGGGAAGCTCCGGCGGCGTGGTCTCCCCACCGCCCGGAGGCGTCGTGTGACCACCGGGAGGCGTGGTCTCCCCACCCGGAGGGGTGGTCTGACCGCCGGGGGGTGTCGTGTGACCACCGGGGGGCGTGGTCTCGCCACCGGGGGGTGTGGTCTGGCCACCGGGGGGCGTGGTCTCGCCACCCGGAGGGGTGGTTTCTCCACCGGGAGGCGTGTGCTCACCACCAGGCGGGGTGTGCTCGCCACCCGGAGGGGTGTGTTCACCACCAGGAGGCGTGTGCTCGCCACCCGGCGGCGTGTGCTCGCCACCCGGAGGGGTGTGCTCGCCACCGGGCGGGGTGTGCTCGCCGTAGCCACCGCCTCCGCCCCCACCTCCGTGGTCGCCGTAGCCGGTGTCGCCGCCGTGGTCGCCGTAACCACCGGGGCTGCCGTAGCCGGTGTCGCCGTAGCCCGTGTCGTCCGTGTCGTCGTCAGTGCCGTAGCCGGCCTCCTCGTACGACCTCTCGTGCGCGCGGTGCTTGCCCGAACCGGACGTGTGGGCGCAGGAGTTGCCGAACGCGGGGTTGAGACCGGCGACCACGTCGACGGAGTTGCCGCAGGCGTTGACCGGCACCTCGACGGGGGCCTCGATGTTGTTGCCGGACAGGACGCCCGGCGAGTCCTTGGCGGCCCCGCCGGCGTGTGTGTCGGCGAGTGCGGGAGCGCCGCCGTACAGGGACAGGATGCTCGTCGCGGCGGCGGCCGCGACCATTCCCCTGCTCAGGGTCTGTCGCAATCTCGTTGTCTTCCTGCTTGAAGAAGTGGGAAAAGCCGGCCTCGAACGGCGAGAAGACGTCCAAGGCCGGCCGTGACACAGCCGGGCGGCTGGTACTGAGTGCTACGTCGTCAGTCGTTGACGCAGCTGTTGCCGATGGCCGGGTTCAGCAGGCCGATCACGTTGATCGTGTTGCCACACACGTTGATCGGGATGTGGATCGGAACCTGAACCACGTTGCCCGAGAGGACACCCGGGGAGCCGACAGCGGCACCGTGGGCGTCGGCGTCGGCAAAGGCCGGGGCGGCCACGCCGAGGGCCATGATCATGCCCGCGACGACAGCGGCGGTCTTCTTCATGAGCTTTCCCTTCTCTGCGGTCATGCCCTAGTGACGGCCGAAACCGAGCGAGCACAGCTTCAACGGCTCGCACCATGACCTGCAGGCTGCAAAACGAGGGATAGACAGCCGAAGAAACTACGGAACGTGCGCCGCCGGATAATTCACTCGAACGCCCCGTGTTGAATACGGACTTTGACCCCGGGGGACGATTTGTGGATCTTTGACCGGGAACAGTCCAGGAACACCGGCTTCGAGACCCTGCACACCTACTTCCTCGACCGCCTCATGCCGGTGTGCGCCGAACTGCTCGACGC